>JAIRRJ010000092.1 GCA_031256035.1 Treponema sp.
CTGTATGGTTTAAAAACCGCTTCAAAAATCTTACTTTGTCATAGTCTTTAAGGTGAAATATGCTGCCAATCCTTGAATTCTACGGCAACCATGCCCTTGATTTTGCAAATAACGACATAGGGAGCCTTGAGCATTACGCAATATCCGAGTTACGAAAATTTGCCCTTCCCGAAGAAATTCGCCAAATAGTGCATGATAAGTTGAGTGTACAATTTCCCGGCGGTGAATTATCAAAATTTGAGAGCATGGAAAACTGGTCTCCTGTTTCCTTTCCGACCACTCCCGGTGTCCGTGATTTCCCCAAGAAAAATATTGTGTCTTTAGGCCCCCTGGGAATTCGTATCGTCTTTACCTCTGAATATATAATCCTTCCGTCTTTGATAAACGAGCGTGTAGACTGGTATTCACCCAACTACAAAGATAAAGTACAGATAATACGATCATATTATTACACGATCATCAATCACTTTGGCGGCGACCATGCCCTCTACATTGAAGACCGCATAAGCAACAAATATTATTCGTGTAAAAACACCCTCAATTCATTTGAACAGGAATTAGTTGCCCGCTACGGCACATCAAAAAAATCGTTATTCGATTACCCCCACGGCAAATTCCCCAAATACTATATCGACCATTTTACCGATATGAAGTAGTAGTCTCGTATATGTGGGAATACCTCATCCGTAAACCATATGTCTTGCCATGTAAGATTATCCTGTTTTGCTATTCAGTCATTAGCGGTAAAGGGGGAAGTAAGCGTGCGGTAGTTGAGAGCCGCCCGAAACAAACAAGAGCCGCCCACCGTGTTGTCGTGTAAGAGGTTACGCCGGATTTTCCCGCTATGTGCCGCCTTTATTCGGTGTGTCCGGCTATGAAATTAGTTGTATATACCGCCTGTCCCATGTATTAAAAAGCCGCCGTCATTGACGGCATAGAAAAACGAGCCGTCCGGAGTTCCACCCGCGCCCCGAACGGTCTTGAAAAAATATCTTGCTCCTTTTAAAAATTTCAATTTTGAAAAAGTTACCATAATGTTTATGGAAAAACAGCTATTGGCTGTTTTTCCATAAACATTTACAAACCTAACCGAGGTTTGTAAATGGCTCTCCTTCCCTGACAACGACAAACGACTCACCGCTTGACATTGTATTTGTCAAAGAACATAAAACCGTCAGCAAAAATTACCGGACGGTCTTTCCGTTTCCCCCTATTCCCCTTTTTTCCCTTCTCATTGGCTGTTTATCAGGTTTCGGATTTACCGTAAAATTTTTATGGTGAAAATTAAGCTCATCGAGATTTACAATTTTCAGAGTTATTGCGGCAGTTATGAGTTCAACGGAATTTCGGACATTCAGCGCGGTAAAAATCTGTGTTTTATGGTTGTTCAATGTTTTTCTGGAAATATGAAGTGTATCCGCCATTTCCGTTTCCCTGTAGCCGCAGCAGATAAGCCGTATCACTTCCTTTTGTTTGAGTGTTATTTTTCCGGCAGGTATCGGGTATTCACGCCTTAACGCAATTCGTTCAACCACTTCGGGAGATACACACTCCCTGCCCCTGCCTATTTCCGCCAAAATATCAAAGAATTTATCAAGGCCGTCAGCCGTGCTTATGTAGGAATAAGCGCCGTTAATAATAAAATACATTGCAAGATCGGCGGGATATTCGCCAATCGAAACAGCCGCCATTTTGGTTGTCGGAAACATCCGTTTTAACTCCCCCATCAAAAACGGCGTACAACTTTCAAGGAACCTTGCGTCCAGAAGCAAAATATTTGGTTTCAAATCCCGAATGAGGAAATAAAGAGCGTCCTTTTCAAGCGCCGTAACCGTTACGTCCGGAAAACCCGCAGCCTCCAACCGTTTTTCATAATACAGGTGGTTGTTTACCTCCCTGCTAATCACCAGCGTCCCTCCCGCCATCGTTCCCTCCCTACTCATCGGTTTCAGCTTCCGCCGCTGCCTGCAACGCCCCGGCCTTTATTAACCCGCCGTCATCAATCCATTTTTCAATCTCCGAAACACGGAAGCGTATCAGCTTGCGGATTTTGTGATACGGCACTTCACGGTTAAGCACCCACCGCCTGATTGTCTGTTCTGCAAGTTTCAAATAGCCCGCCAAATCTTCAATGGTCAAATAGGTTTCCATACACCCCCTCCCGGATTTCAATAAATTACAGCGATAAATCCCGTTGCTGTATTTCAAAAATACGGCTGTCCAGTTCAGCAATAAATAGGAGTTTTGTGAAATTTTCGCTTTTCTCATCATCGCCTCCGGTTCACCATTTTTTTGCAAACGGCAAATCCTGCCGTTGCATACTTCCAAAATACGGCTACCCCTTTTAGAAAAAAATAGGGGTTTACCGTAAATTTCGCTTTTTTCATAGCTCAACCGCCTTTCTTACAATCAAAAATAGGGTTCACCGGTTTGGAAACAAATGGTACTTTTGCACCAATTTGACCTTTTTCAAAACTCAACCGCCTCTCTTACTACCAAATTAGGGTTACCGGACATAAAACAGAGGATATGACCGACAACTATACGCATTTTGATCCATCTGATTTTGGGGAAGTTCCGAATATACAGGCGGAGCTGCTGAAAAAGAAGCCGAAAAAAACGGTAACGGCAGGGACTGAAAGGCCGCCGCTGACACTGGTGAAAATGCCCGATACCGTAAACAAAACCCCGCGCAGAAAAGTCTCATAACCTGAATTGTATGCCTGATATGCCCCTGTGAGGACATTCTGCCCTTACAGGGGCTTTTTTTGCCCAAAACCCTGAAGATTGAACTTTTCCATAGTTTTTTTCCGAGCCGTTCAATGCGATTTTTGAATCATGTTGAGGCGGTTAAGATTTCTGGCGAAGGCGAAAATTGCACAAAACTCCTATTTATTTCCGAACTGGGGAACCATATTTTGGAAGTATGCAACGGTCGGATTTGCTGTTTTGAAATGAATGTGAATTGGAGGCGGTTATGAAAAAGGCGAAAATTGCCCATAAGTTGTATTTTCTTCTGAACCGGGTAACCGCCTGTACCTTCTTGATTGGAACCCCCGCTTTTTGCAATACGGTATTGCAGAAATGCCGCCACGCATGGACATTAAGCCCCCGTTCTTTAATCGCTTCATTGTCAATACCGATGTTGTTTAACGCCTTATTCAGTCCGTAATACACATACCACCGGTTTACCGGCTTTTCCCCGCCGTCCAGCGAAAAAATATACCCGTCGCCGTTTACCTGTATCAGTTTCCGCAAGTCGGCAACCATTTCCCCGGTCAGCGGGATATGGTGTTTTATCTTTGTTTTTGTTTCCCGATAGCCGTAAGCGTCATACTGCCCCGCAAGATAGATATGGTCGTCAAACACATATTCACCCCGAAGCCCCAACACCTCGCCGCACCGCATACCTGTCAAAGCCGCCAGTTTATTGGCAGTACAGCACAGGTAATCATTATCCCACACCGTTTTCCAGTCCTCAACAAACAGCGACTTAAACTCGTCAGGGGTAATAATCTTCTTGGCCTTTTTCTTTTTCAAAAGTTTGTCCACGTCCAAAAACGGATCACGTTCAATTACCCGCTTTTTTACCGCCCACCGCAGCATCGTTTGCAGGATGTTGTAATAGCTGTTGATGGTCGCGTTGGAATACCCCTCGGCAATCAGGCTGTCCATCCACTGGTCAATAAGCTCCCCGGTAATCCTGTCCAGTTTCATTTTTCCGAACCGGGGAACCAGTGTCTGCTCGGTAGCCCGCTTGTTTTTATCCGCATAGGATTGGGTCAAATCCCGCCGCTTCCGGCGTTCTTTCAGGTACGGGCTTTTTACCCAATCCCAAAACACCGCCGCAAATTCCCCAAAAGTGGGCATTTCACTCAAACCCTGTAACAGTTTCCCTTTCCTGTTGAGCAGGTTGCAGTAATTCCGCGCCGCCGTTTTGTTGACCTGACCTGTAGTCCACGGTCCTAAACGCCGACCCTCATCATCATAGGCGTAGTAATACACCACCGTTTTACCCGAAGGAACCACCCTCGGAAAGAGCGTAAAGTCATTGTGCATAGCAATAACCCCTTGTTTTTGGAAAATTGATAACATATCTGATTACACCAATTTTCCGTAAGTTTTGGCCTACCGGAACAGCAACGCTAATTCCTTATAGGACAAGTATTTAGCCAAGGGGTACAAACTCCGCTATGGGAGTTTTGTGTAACTCCACGAACCACACGAACGACTAGAAGATGACGAAGCAAGGGTTCGTGAGGTTCGTGGTTAATTTCTTTAACATTCCCCCTGCGCCTGTATAAAAAAAAGCAAGGAGCAACATCGCTCCCTGCTAACTGTTCACTGCTCACTCGTATGACACCAGCTTAGAATGTCTCCGCCGCTATGGCGCGGCTGGCCCTCATTCCAATATCCCCTTAGTTAAACGTATCTGCGGCTACGCCGCCAACTTCAAAGACGCCGTTGGTGGTCTTGTATACCTGCGCACCTTGTTTGCTGCCTGTAGTATCAAGGGTGTTGTCCTTAATATTGGCTTTTACCGATTCGGAGGCAACAATGAGTTTTGAATTTGTACTAGTTACAATATACACACCGCCGCCGTACGCAGAACCGCCTTCTGTGGACTGAGCTTTGTTGCCGCTTATCTCCCCGCCGTTCATGTTCAGAATACAGCCTGAACCAATAAACACGCCGCCGCCAAGGGCATAGTCTGAGCCGCTTTTGGCGGTATTGTCCTTTATAGAGGCGTTGCCGCTCATTGTAATAGTTGCATAGTCTGCATAAACGCCGCCACCACCGACATTTGAAGAGTTTGTGTTGCCTGTGATTAAAGCGCTGCCTTTAAGGTCAAGCTTCCCGCCGTACTTAACCCTTACCAGAGCGGCACCATTACCCGCTTTACCTTGCAGCGTTACCTTGCCGTCTATCACTAGTTTCGCGCTGCTTGTATTGGAACTGGAAGTTCCGCCCACAACGAACAGTGCGCCGCTTTTGCTCCCCTTGCTGATTTTCCGCTCTGTTGCGCCGTCGCTCGTGATCGTAAGCGTTACCCCGTCCTTGTTATGCGTGATTGTTTCCACATTGTTCACATTTTCGCCCAGCACAAGGGTGTACTCTGTTCCCGAGTCGGTGTCGATGAAGGCAATGGCTTTTTCAATGATGTTTCCCGAGCCTGTAAGAGTTACGGGGGTGTCGCCAGCTTTGGGATTGGCTTTTGCATAAAATTTTGAGAGAGCGCCGTCCACGCCCTCATCGTCCCCGCCCTCATCGCAGCCAGCCATACCCAACCCGATCACCGCTGCAAGGGCGATAATCCCGAACAATTTCATTAAGTCTTTCATAAATTTCTCCTCTCGCCGCATCGTTGCATAGCAACATAACGGCTGTTTATTTGACGCCGCCAACGGCGGCTTTATTTTCTCCAAAAACCATGCGGCACAGCCTTAGCAATGACCCTCGCTAACCTTAGCGATGACTCTCGCCAACGTTAGCGATGATCGCCGCCAACGTTAGCGATGATCGCCGCTATACCTTGGTGGCGATCACCACCAAGGCTATGCAGCCTCCCAATGAAAAACAAGGAATGAGAATATAGCAATAAAGAGTGAAAAAATCTACAAACTACGGGGGGGGATATTAATATCAACTCTTGCTGAACATCGGGCAAATTCCACTATTGGGGCGGTTTTTGGCGGTTTACGCCTGGAAATGGCTGTTTTTGCCCTTTCAAGCCCTTCATAAAGGTAATATACCAAAAATCGTAAAAAGTGTCAAGAGGACGCAATGCCTCACGATAAATCGAACCCTAGAAGAGTGATGCCTCAAGATAAAAATCGAACCATACGGAAAGAGAATAATACCGGTAAAACCAATTACCGGAGCACGTATGGAGTTGAA
>JAIRRJ010000006.1 GCA_031256035.1 Treponema sp.
GCTCTGATTGCCGGAGCGGCTGTTACAGGTTCTTTCACCTTGTCCCGTTTTGAGTTCAGTATCGAATATATCGAAGGAATGACAAAGAGGGTCATAAAGGTACTTACAATGAGGCCGCCTACAAATGTTTTTCCGATGGGCTGAATGGTCTCCGCGCCCGCACCGGGGAAGAAGGCTATCGGTGTCATGCCGAGTATCGTAGTGAGGCTTGTCATCAAAATCGGGCGAAGGCGGTTGCGTCCGGCTTCAAGGCAGGCTTCGCGCACTCTAAGACCGCGCGCGCGTAGGGTGTTTGTATAGTCAACAAGCACAATGCCGTTGTTTACCACCACGCCGACCAGCGCGACAATTCCGATAACGGAGAACATCGACATTGCCTGCCCTGAAAGTTTATAAATCCAGATAACCCCTATAAAAAGCTGAGGTATCGTAAAGAAAATGATCAATGGATCGACAAAGGATTCAAACTGGCTTGCCATAACCCCGAAGACGAGGAAAATCGCGGTGATGATAATAAATACATACTGCTTCGAATATGACTGTATTTCCGCAGCTTCGCCAAGGTAGCGCACCCTTACGTCCTCGCGGGTAACAAGATTCGCATTCACCGTGTCTTCAAGGCGGCGCTGCATATCGGTAGCGGCAATCCCGGGGCCAAGGTCGCCCGTAATGCGGACAACGCGTTCCTGCCTTTCGCGGCGGATGGAGGAGGGTGCGCGGCCTTCCGTTATGCGCGCAACATTTGAAAGGGAAACCTGCGTCCCGTTCCGGCTCACTACAAATATTGCGTCAAGATTGGGCAGCCCCTGGCGGTCTTCGTTCCTTAACTGCACCTGCACGTCCAGCAGCCGGTCTCCCCGGCTCATGGTTGTGGCAACGTTGCCGTCCATTGCGGTGCGTATCTCCGAAGCGATGGAAGCAAGGGAAAGGCCGAAACTGGAGGCGCGCTCGCGGTCAATTTCAATCTGAAGCTGTGGAGCGCCTTCGTCAATATTTACCGCGGCATTTTCAATCTCAGGCAGGTAGCGCGTGATTATGTGCAGTATTTCATTTGCTGTTTCCATGATCGCGGTGTAGTTTTTGGAACTGACAGCTATTTCAATCGCGGAGGTGTTTCCCATGCCGCGCCCTGCGCGGTAGCTTGCCCTGAGCCCCGGCATTGCGTTGGTGAAGGGAGTGAGCTTGCGTATTATCGAATCGGGCGTGTCGATCTGATGCACAGGTTCGGGAAGGACAATTTGAAGCGTCCCCTGATTTGCTCCGCTGCGCCGGGCTGTAAGGATGAGGTTTCTGTAGCCTTGCACCTCACGCTTTACGATTTCTTCAATCTGAAACAATGTAGCTTCGGTAACATCAATCGGAGTTCCCTGCGGCATGGCTATGTTGATGTTTACATTGTCATCGGTACGCAGGCGTGTGTACATATCCATACCTATTCCGCCAAATTGAAGGAATGAAAATGCCAGTATGAGTAACACAAGTACTAAAATAATCACACGGTGGGACAGGCAGTATTCAAGCGCGCCTCTGTATTTATTTTCAAGCCACCTGAAAAACCCTTCCATCGTGTCGTCTATTTTGCGAATAACGGGATTTTTCAACGGCTTTTGTTTCCGTGTATTTAGCTTTAACAGAGACCCCGAAAGGCTTGGAACCAGCGTAACGGCTACCAAAAGTGATACGACAAGTGAGATTACCACAGTAAAGATCAGGTCGTTAAAGAGCTGCCCCATCTCTTTCATATCGTTTTTGTAGATGATAAGCGGGATAAATACGCAGAATGTTGTTGCGGCTGACGCTACAATCGGACGAAGCATTTCGCGGCTGCCAAGTATGGCGGCTATTTCCGGCTTCGCGCCGCGCTCGCGGTACGAATGGATATTTTCAAGGATTACAATGGAACCGTCAAGCGTCATTCCCATTCCCATGATGAGGCCTGTCATGGTGAGGAGGTTGAGTGTAAAGCCGAAGATCGACATGGACATGAGTGTCAGCATCATGGAGATTGGGATTGCAAGCCCGATGATGAGCGTTCCCTTGATATTGCGCAGGAACAGGAACAGTATCAGCATTACGAGCAAGGCGCCCTGGAAACCGTTACTGTACACTTGATTTAAGGTTGCCTTGATCATTGTGGTATTGTCCTGAAGAACCTGCAAAGTGATGCCCTGCGGCAGTTCAGCGTTGATGTCCGCTAACGCAGCCTTTACCCTGTCCGCCACCTGTACCTGATTGCTGCCGCTTTCGCATGTTACCTGTATATATACGCCCGCCTGCCCGTTCACGTTAACCCTTGTGGCGTTTTCGTTGTAACCGAGAGTTATGTCGGCGACATCTTCAAGGCGCACCGCCTTTGTCCGGTTTCCGCCGGCTCCGGGAAGGTTTACTGTTTTTACAACCAGCCGCCTTATCTGATCGAGGCTGACAAGTTCTTCCTGCGTCATGATCTGATATTCGCGCGTGCCGCGCCTCAGGTTGCCGCCCGAAGAGAGGACGCTCTGCCCCTTTAGCGCGCCTGAAATATCGTTTAACGTAATGTTGAACGCGGCAAGCCTGTTAAGTGAAACTGCCACCTTGACAATCTGCGTTGTGCCGCCTGTTACTTCTGCGGCGGCTACGCCTTCGACCCTTTCAATGCTGGACTGTATTTCGTCTTCGGCAAAAATACGCAGTTGATCCGGCGGATAATTGCCCCTGACGACAAGCCGCATGATGGGCATGGCGCTCATGTCGAAACGGCGCACAATGGGAGTCTGCACCCCGTCAGGCAGGGAGTTGGCGAGCCTGTTTAGGAGGGTTTGCGCATCGGTTACCGCTTTGTCCATGTTTGTGCCGTAGGCAAATTCAAGGTTGATAAAACATATCTCAAACTGGGAATTGCTTGTCATGTTGACAAGCCCCCGCGATGAAGAAAGAGAGCGTTCCAGCCGCTCTGTAATATTGCGTTCAATATCAATCGGTCCTGAACCGGGAAAGCGCGTTACTATGCTGAGAACCGGCCTTACCGTTGAAGGATACAAGTCTACCGCAAGATTCAAAATCATTGTTGCCGCAATACCGATAGCAAGCCCGTAAAGCACTACAACCGTTACAGGCCGTTTGACCGAATATTCCGATATAGTCATTTGTTACTCCGTTATTCTACGATGCGGACGGGATCGCCGTCTGAAAGAAAGTTCTGCCCCTGACTTACCACCCTGTCCCCACGGCTGACGCCTCTTAACACTTCCAGAAATTCTTCGTTATCAAGCCCAAGTTCTACTTCGCGCCTTCGTGCGATATTGTTTTCATCCACGATGAATACAATCCATGAACCATAGGTGTTGATTACCGACATCCGCGGAATGACGGGCACATTTACCTTACGGCTGGTAACAAGGCTTACAGTTGCGAACATTCCCGCTTTTATCCGGGGGTCTCTTGCCGCCCTTCCTGTAAATTCCAGACGTATGCGCATTGTGCGGCTTGCAGGGTCCAGCACGGGATTTATCTCTACCACTTCGGCGTTAAAAGTTTCACCGGGAATTGCTTCAAGCCAGACTACCGCGTTTAAGCCCTGCCTTATCACCGCGACATAGCGTTCGGGGATAAATGTTTCAACGCGCAGGGACATAAGATCGCCCACCACATAGACAGCCGACTGGGTTGTAAGCGTATCGCCAATGCTGAAAGGAGCCTGTATTACGGTTCCGGAAACGGTCGAAATCACAGGGCTTCCCGAATACACTTCTCCCGGCCTTGACGGGTCTACCATTGCGACAACATCGCCGCGGTTTACACTGTCTCCGATAGCAAGACGCGCATCGGTAAGTTTTCCGCCAACAGTCGGGAAAATGGAAACCTGATTGCGGGCAAGAACGTCTCCGTTAATGATTATGCTTTTTTCGATAGTGCCGGGAGCAACCTCCGTAACCCTGACTACAGTCGCGCTGCGTGAAGTCCCGCGCGCTCCGCCTTGTCCGCCGCCCGCGGCTGGACGGCCGCCTTGACGCTCGCCCTGTGCTCCTTCACCCTGCGTCGGCGCTTTGTTTTGAAACTTATATTTTGGCGGGAGATAGTTGTATCCGATAAGCAGGGCAAATATCGCGGCAAGAAGAACTATCACGGCTGTGATTATTTTACTGGTTTTCATTCGGCGCTCCAAAAGTATTAATTAGATTCTTCCAGTCTATATTTAACGCAGCTGAAAGGTCTAAGATCATATTAAAATAGGAAAGTTCGCTCTGCAATAAACGCTGTCTGGCATTTGCCATATTGTTGCGCGCATCTTCCACCGCAAGAGATTCTACTGTTCCGTTTCTGAAACCCTGATCGGTTAGTTGATAACTGCGCTCCGCAACTTCAAGGCTGAGCCTCGCTATTTCAATACTGACCCATGAATTGCGCAAACTTGCCGCAAGAGAGCGGATTTGTGTTTTTGCCGCGTCTTCCGTTATAGATAAATCCAGCTTTGCCTTTTCTACAGAGTCATTTGCGCGGCGGACAGACTGGCTTCTTGCAGTTCCCGGAATCCACGGATCAATGGGAATGTTTATCGCGGCGCTGCCGCTTAAAGAATCGGAAAAAGGATCAGGAGCATTTGGGTTTGAGTACATCCATGAACCTCTCCAGTCCATTGACAAGGTAAGCGAAGGGGCGCGGCTCTGCATTGCCGTTTGTTTTTCCGCGTATTCCAGCCGTTCGATTTCCTGCCTGCCTCTTACTATATCAGGCCGGTCGGGAAGATGCTGTTTTATAAGAGCTTCCGCATCGGCGGTTATCCTTACGATTCTTAACTCGCCTGACAATGCCGCTTTTGTATCCTGCGCAATGCCTAACGCCGCAAGAAATTCTCCCAAGTTATTTGCATAGGCGATTCCCGCGGCGCTTAAAGAGTAGCGTGAGTTTTCGACCGACAGCCTGCTCTGCATCAGGGCAAGCTCTCCTAAAAGGCCGTTTCTGAAAGAGACCTGATTTTTTTCATATTGCTTTTCAGCAAGGGTCAGTATTTCTTCAAGATAATCAAGGTTGTTTCTTTCCGCGACAAGAGCGTAAAACTTTTTAATGATCTGAATGGAAAGCTGATTGCGGGCATCTTCGTACCTTAGAATATTGCTCCTGTGAGCCAACTGAATGTTCTTGATGGAGTAGGGTATTCCGGCATTTAACCCAAGGTTGATTACGATGCCTGTACTGTAGCTCCTGTTATTTTCATCTATTTCAAAACCGTCTCCTGAAAACAGAGCGCTTCTGTATCCGGCGCTTGCACTCGCGGATATAGTTGGGAAAATCTCCGACCACAGGCGTTTTTCAGAATAGCCGCTTGCTGCAAGATCGATTTGGTTTTTTTTCAGGGCAAGGTTGTTTTCCAGAGCAAGGCTGACTGCCCTGTCCGGGTCAATAACCGTTTCAGCAGCAATGTTATGAGATAAACAGAGAAAAACCATACAAAGAACACGAAGTATTACTTTATTTTCTTCTTCGTGCCCTCTGTGCCTTTGCGTCTTTGTGTGAGGTCTTTCTGAGAGATTCACATACATAAATTACTATATATTAGAAAATTATCATAGGTAGGGTAGGTTACATATATAATTGCCCTGCAATTACCGTGATTAAAAAGGCATATTTGATGCCTCAATTCCATACGCCCCGCCTTTATGTCTTAATAATACATCATAATTAGACAAATTTGTCTTGTTAATATAGTTTTTTAGACAAAATATGCAATTTGTCTAATATGCTAATTTTGTGGCCTTGCCAATGGGTGTCTTTAGTACAAGGTAATTGTCTTTTACATCCAAAATTTCTTTTTTTTTGCATTATAAAATGGTATTTTAAGAGGAAGTTCAATGCTTACCAAATGCTCATATCTAAATTTTTCATTTAGATTTGGCCTAAAAAATGTTGGTCTATATATAACACCAAGCCCAAAATATTTATTTATGAAAAGATAATTCGGAAAATATAAACCAAGTGCCCAATGAGATTTATTAATAAAATATGATGGCGGAAGGTCAGGCGTATTACTATAATTATGATAAGCATAATTCCAAAAATTCATAGCATAAGAAAATCCATAACCAAAAGTAAATCTATTGATTTTATGGTTATTAGAAAGAAAAAAATATACTGAATACATTGATTTGAATTCATCTCCATCCTCTTCATCATAAGAGAATCCTGTAAGTATAGGAAAGAAAAAATCCATAACACCTGAAACTCCGAAATTTACAAACTGATTCTTTGAATGATAATAATCAAATCCTAGAGCAATTCCGTGAAAACCGGTATTAATTTTGTTTCCTTCGTTTTCAGGAACAAAGAAAAAAGAGTTGACATACGGAATTGACAAACGAATATGCATATCTCCTTTATTTGTTTCCGGGATATACCATAAATTTTGCGTCTTCTGTCTGGCCTGTACTGCCATTTTTTTTTCTTCCAAGTCTTTCAGCCTTTCTGCTTCGGCATCTTCAGCTTTCTGCCTTTCTTCTTCATTTATTTGCGCAAAATAATCAGGAGTTTTTTGTAAATAAACAATTGCAGGATTCGGTTCAAGTAAAACCGTATAACCTTTAACCGGATCATATACAAAACCAACCCAGCCGATACCAAATGCGAACGTCAATGGAATATTACCCCAATACCAGTGATTGAATTTTCTTTTTATTTCAATTGTTTCGGTTGAATAATTTTCATGTGATATTTCCACTAAAAAAGGCGATTTCCCTTCCAAATTTACAGCAGCAACCCAGTTGTCATTAATAAAATCGTTTGAACATGTTTGAGCAACAATTTTACCTGTTTTGTCATAAATAACGATATCAGCATTTCCAGGATCTGTGTAGATAATTAATTTTCTTCCGACATTTTTACTGCGATTAGCCTTTGATTCAAGGGAAGCACATCCTGTTAATAAAATCAATAAAATGCAACAAAAAATAAATTTTGAGACAAAGTACTTCATTTAATTAATCCTATAAACAAAATTATACACTCATTTCTAATTCTTGTGGAAAATATGTTGAGAGGCATAGAGAAAGATTGAATCTTTATGGCGATGAATATTAAGTTACATTTCAGGCAGGTATTTCCAGTAACGTTTGGGCATTAATTGGCGCTGTAAATTCGGGTTTTTCCTGCTTTCATTGTTGATTGTTTTATGGTAGTGCCGCCAGAGGTCTTCCCATTCATCAGAGCCGCCGGTAAAAGCTTCTGTCAGGGCGAACATTGCCGCCTGTTCCCCCGGCTTGCGGCTTATGGCGAGATTCCGTTTTTCATCAATGATTGCCCAGGCAGTTTCGCGGAAACGCGCTGTGAAGTGTTCCCCAAAAGCAGGCAGTACCAAATGATCCGGAGTGCAGCGGGCAATGTAAACGCCGTCATCTGTGGGGGTAAACCGTAAAAGCCCAATCAGCCGGTGAAGCTCGCGCTCAACTTTGTACGCCGCGCCCATAACCGCAAGCGTATCCGCCCCGCTGTGATCTGAAGCGGCTTTTTCCGCCGCCTGTTTTTTCGCCGTCTTGCTTCCACCCGTAACGGACGCGGCAATTACCTTCCGCCCGAATGAGAGTATTTCATTCTCTATTGGCAGTTCGCTCATCCAGGCGTGAACAAAAGCGCTGAAGGCATCTTCGGACAGCTCAAATAAAAGCCGGGCAGATTCGCCGCAAAGGTTAAAGCCGCCTGAATAAAGCCCTGAAATAATGTCGATGTCCGCCTGTTCATACCGCCGCGGCGGAGGTTCTGCGAACAGAAAATCCCCCTGTTCTTCATAAACAAACGGGTCGTTGTTTTCCAAAAGGGAAAACAGTTTAGACAGGCTCATGCATCAAAACTCAAATAGCGGAAGCTGTAATCCGGCGCCGTCTATATCAGATAACAGGCGGCGTATCCGCACAGGGTCGTCAGGCCGGTCAATAATAGAACCTGAGCAGGTTGAAAAATAGCGGGCGCGCTTTAGGACAGCCCCCATGCGGCGCAGGGTGTCGAAACTGACATTGCGGGAACGGCGGGTTTCAATTACACGGCGGGCGGTCTTTGCGCCGATGCCGGGAATACGCAGCAGGGTTTCATAATCGGCGCTGTTTATTTCGATGGGGTAAAAGTCCAGATGCCTAAGCGCCCAGGCGGTTTTTGGATCGATGTGCGCGTCAAGGAAAGGTTCGTCTTCGGTAAGGATTTCACCGGCGGTGAAATGGTAGAAACGCAAAAGCCAGTCCGCTTGGTATAAACGGTGTTCCCGCACAAGAGGCGGCCCGATAATCTCAGGCAGGCGCGGGTCTGTGTAATTTTTGTCGCAAATACCGGTATTAAAGCCGCTTAACTCAAAACCGCCGCGGTTTGCCGGATGCGAAAAGGCAGAATAGTACACCCGCCTTAAGTAAAACTTATTGTAGAGGGAACTTGATAAATTGATAATTTGCCTGTCGTCCTCTCCTGAAGCGCCGACAATAAGCTGGGTGCTTTGCCCGGCAGGGGCGAACCACGGGGCAGTAGTCTTGCCGCTTGATATAAATTTAGGCTTGCTGCGCGCTTCTTCATATTCGCAGCTAACGCATGAAAAATCATTCATCGCGCCAAGGATGGTCTTCCCCGACTTTTCTGGCGCAAGGCAGTTAAGGCTTTTTTCGGTGGGCAGCTCGATATTCACGCTGAGCCTGTCCGCCCAAAGGCCGGCTTCGCGTATCTGCTTTTCTCCCGTGCCGGGAATTATCTTCAGGTGAATATAGCCGCCGTAACCTGCCTCGGTCCTTAAAGTTCTGGCTGTTTCTGTCAGTTTTTCCATTACGATGTCGGGGTCAGCGAAAATCCCGGAGGACAGGAAAAGCCCCTCGATATAATTGCGCTTGTAAAACTCGCAGGTAATATCGACAAGCTCCTTTACCGTGAAACTGGAGCGTTGAATGTCGGCTGATACGCGGTTTACGCAATAGGCGCAGTCGTACTTGCATACATTTGAAAACAGCACCTTTAACAGGCTTACGCAGCGCCCGTCTTCCGTCCAGCTATGGCAGACCCCGCCGTGTACCGCAGTGCCGATTTTATCGCCGCCTTTGCCCTTGTAGCCGGTTGACCCCGAAGAGGCGCAGGAAGCGTCGTATTTCGCCGCCCCCGCAAGGATAGTGATTTTATCATGCAGGCTGGTTTCCATGACAAATCAACTATACAGGTGTTTAGGTACACTGTCAAGTGGCTTTCAAACCGATAATATATAGTATAATATGTTAACAATGAGAAAAAAGCCGTTTTTATTCGCCGTCATGACTGACAGCATTTCTGCGGTGGTTTTTGTAATGGCAACAGGGAAAAATGCGGAAATGGCGAATTTACTCTAATAAAGAGCCTCTCGCAGAGAACGCAGAGGCGCGTAAGAAGATGGCGAAGAATTTCTACCACGAACACACCGCCCCTCTTCTAAAGCTCCCAGTCTTGGAGTGGAGTAGCACCATTAATCTGATTATCATACCAATAGTTTTTGTTTTCACTTTCCTTATCTTTAATTAACGCCTCATTAGGAGTAGTATTGTCTTTTATAATTTTGCCACCACTGTTTATATACAGACCATAAGCATTATTAACAGTACCGCCTGCCATCCCTATGATTGTCCCGCCGCTGACAGTAAGGTTAGGATTCCCCACATAAACGCCAAAAGCATTATTAGCGCTGCCGCCGGTAATCCCTTTGATTGTTCCGCCTTTTATAGAAGCATTAGAACCGTAGGATTGATCATTAATAAAAACTGCATGAACAGCAGTATTATTGCCACCGCCTGTCGTCCTCCCAATGATTTCACCGCCGTACATTTCGAAGTTGCCTAGTGCCATGTACACGCCGCCACTTAAGTCAGCAGTATTGCCGTAAATTTTTGCTTGGTCGTACATCTTGAAGGTGCCTTGTAAATACACGCCGCCGCCTGAGTCAGCGGTATTGTTGGTTATTGAGGAATAATCGTTCATGGTGAACTCGCAGGTGGAGCCAACCCACACGCCGCCGCCATTAAAGCCGGAGCTATTGCCGGTTACTTTGGAATAGTCGTTCATTGTGAATTTGCCGTTGGTGCTGTTGGTAATATACACGCCGGCGCCGGGACCGTTAGTGGTGTTGCCGGTTATTGAAGAATTGCCATTCATGGTAAAGTTTCCGCTGACTGTTACGAGTGATTTATCTGTGTCATTTTCTTTGAGTCCTACCAACACAATGTCCTCAATGGTTAGGCGGGCGTTGCTGTTGATGGTAAAGAGGATGCCCTGCGATGACAGCCTTATTTCCCGCATCCCGCCTGAACCTTTGAGGGTGATGTTGGTGTTGTTCTGGCTGAGGGTTTGCGGGTCAAGGCTTATGTTCGCGCCAAGCAGGATGGTGCAGGTTTTGCCTGTGGCTTCTTTCATGGCAGCAGTCCAATCAGCGGGGGTCATTATTTTCTTTTGAGGGAGGGTATGTTCTTTATCGTGCGATGGGTCATCACAAATTTGAAATGTAAGTCCTTCTGAAATAAAGGAAGGGCTGTTTTCTTCAACAAAATCACATTTCTTACAGAACCCCTCGCCCTTCATTGTTATGCTTACTGATGTTGTCTGCCCTGCTTTTACTTCCACATTGGATTTTGCGCCTGTTGCATAGTCAAGAGGCTCGCCGTTAGGGCTTAGCGGCGTTTCCATGCCTTTCAGATATGCAACTACTTTTACGGTATATTTTCCCGCCGGGACGCTGTGCTTGACGTTGGAACTGCCTTTTGGCACGTCGAATTCTATTAGGCTTCCGTTGCCTGTAATAGTGATTTTATGTTCTATGTCTTTGAAAGGGTCGTTTTCGGTACCGGGCCAAGGCATTTTGTCCGCCGCTCTGCCATCCCCGCCAAAACTTATGGTTATAGTTCCTTCTCCTTCCCAGCCAGTGAAACAGTTGTTTAATAACAGCGCTGCAATAATAACGGAAACTGCGACAGAAATGGTTTTTTTCATAACACGCTCTCTTTTCATTGTAAGTGTATTGTCTCACACTTATAGACGAATTGCAATAAGTATGACAGTTGCTATACCGTCTCAAATATGCTATACATATTCCATGTCCCCTAATGCTAAAGCGCCTGATTTTTTTGACCGTCTTCAAATAATAACCGAAAGCTGTTTAACGCGCCGTAAAAGAATGCGCCGTATAAAGAAAGAAAAACAGAAGGCTAAAAACCCCTTGTTGGACTGGCTTGAAGCCTTTCTTTGGGCGGCGGGAATGGTGCTTTTAATTAATCAATACATGGTGCAGGCGTATCAAATCCCTTCAGGTTCAATGATTGACAGCCTGAATATAGGCGATCATGTCTTTGTAAACAAGATCGTATACGGCCCTGAGTTGCTTCCGGGCATTCTCAAGCTTCCCAGCCCTGTGAAACCAAAGCGGAACGATATTATCATCTTTGAAAATCCGTCCTATATTTCCCGCGGACCGGTTTTTGATATTGCCCAGCGGGTTATCTATATGCTTACCCTTTCGTTAGTTGATATTGACAGGGACGAAGCGGGGGAGCCGAGGGTTCATTTTCTTATAAAACGGGCTGTAGGCGCCGGTGGCGACCGTATTGTAATGGAAAGGGGCGAGATGAGCTTTAATTTTGCCGGAGAAGACCGCTGGGTTACGGAAAGGGAGTATATCAAAGCGCGCGGCTGGAATCACAAAATAAGCCGCTTGATGCCTGAAAGACACTACCCGGTTCTTGAGGCGGCAGGGCAGGCCGCCGCGTGGACGGATATGGGGCTGTCTGTACCGGAGAAATTGCGCACGCAGTCAGCGGGAAATGTGCGTTTTCCCGATTATCTTGCCCATGAAAAGTCAAGGCTTGAAACTCTGCGAAAAATATCGCCGCATGAAAAACGCTTTTCTGTGCTTTTTGCCCGTCACCGTCTTGGCTGGTATGTGCCGGAGGGCAGAATGCTCCCTCTGGGGGACAACCGCGATAATTCACGGGACGGCCGTTATTTCGGGACTGTCAGGGAATCAAAGGTACTTGGCAAGGGTCTTGTCAAATACTGGCCGTTAAGGCGCATCGGAAGGATTTTATAGACTTATGTTTGAAAAACGGAGGCAGTATTCCTACAAAGAACAAAAACAGCAGCGTTATATTTTTATTAAGTTCCTCGCAGGATTCTTTTTCTTTTATCTGGCGTACAATTGCTTTTCAGCCTTTCTCTTTTCAGTCTGGACGCTTGACAATAACACGATGAAGCCGGGGCTTGTCTCAGGCGACCGTCTGATTTTTACTTCTTTTTCTCTGCCCTCATGGATAAACATAAAAAAAAGCGAAGAGCGCCCTCTTTCTTTTAAGCGCGGAAGCATTGTGTTGATTGACATGGAACATGAAAAGAAAATGCCTTTGAACATAATTGACGGCCTTGTCCGGTTTTTTACCGCCCAGCGGCTCAGTGTTTTTTCTGCGGACAGGCAGTACTATATAAAACGCGTGATCGGTCTTCCGGAAGATGAAATCACCATGACCGGTTTTGTGTTCAGGGTAAGGCCTTCCGGCAGTTCTTTCAGCCTGACAGAGTTTGAGCTTGCAGATAAACCGTATCAACCATCCGTTCCCAAGATACCTGATCTTTGGGATGAATCAATTCCTTTTTCCGGCTATATGGACACGATAGTAATTGGTCAAAACGAATGTTTTGTGGTAGCTGACGATCGCGGGAATACAAACGATTCCCGCACATGGGGAGCCATTCCTCTCTCTTCCGTTACCGCAAGAGCGGTATTCAGGTTCTGGCCTCCCACCAGAATCGGTTTCCTCTGATTCTGTGGACGCAGCCGCTACAGCGACATCACTTTATATTCACTTTCCTTTTTGTTCGCGCTTTTGTGATTATTGTGATTATTGTGATTTTTACTCTGTCAAAGCCGATGATCGCATTGACTTTTTTCTTTCATCTGTATTTAAGGACATTAAATATCAGCTTGAGCTTTTTGATGCCGGGAAAATTATTACGGCGTACATAGGCGGCGGAACTCCTTCCGTAGCCGGGGGGCGTATCCGTTATCTGCTTGACGCCTTAAAAACATTGCCGGGCTTTTCGCCCTTGGAGTTTACAGTAGAAGCCAATCCCGAATCCGCGGATGAGGAATTTTTATCCGCATGCAGGGAAGGCGGCGTAACAAGGATAAGCATCGGAGTGCAGACTTTCCATGAACCATCCCGCAATGCGGTAAACAGGGCGCGAACAGGCATGATGGAAGAGCGGCTTGCCCTTGTTTCACAATTTTTCCCGCTTGCTTTTTCGGCAGACCTAATGACAGGCCTTCCCCTGCAAAGCGAAGACGCGGTATTAAGCGATGTTGAAAGAACTCTTGCCTATAAGCCCGCCCATGTGTCCCTTTACAGCCTTTCCGTGGAGGCTGGGACGCCCCTTGAAGAAAAAATAAAACGCAGGGACGTTATCCTCCCTGACAGGGACAAGGCGGACGCCCTTTGGCTTTCAGGGCGCAAAGCGCTGAAAGATGCGGGTTATGAACATTATGAGGTTTCCAATTTTGCCCTTCCCGGGAAAAAGTGCCTGCACAATCTGCGGTACTGGCGTATGGAAGGCTGGCTTGGGGCAGGACCTGCCGCTTCCGGCACGGTTATTGATGAAAAAAACGCAACAGCAAAACGGTACACATACCCTTCTGATCTGGACTGGTATTTGAACAGTTTCAGGGATTCCGAAACGCCGCCGCTGTGCGAAGAATTGGACAGAGGCGCTCTTTTAAGGGAGAGTCTTCTTATGGGTTTCCGCTGCCGCGAGGGTCCCGATACGGAAATTTTCAGGCGGCGTTTTGGATGTAGTCCTGAAGAATGTATTCCCGAAACAATTGCGCGTTGGAGAAATAAAGACATTATGCTTTTTTTGAATACCTTTCTTTCGCAAGCGTTTGCGGAACTGGACAGACGAGGATTATAAATTACTTAATGCAATTTCTGCATCGGTTTTTTTTATGTACTCAGGCCCGCTAAAAAGCCAATCCTTGTTTGAGTCATTAAAAATATTATCTCTCTTTGCAATTTCAATCAGTTCTTTGGAGTATCCCCTTTTTTCATTGTTAACTGATATTAATGCTTTATTTTCCTGCGGCAGCAAATTGTAGAGCAGCTCCGCTCCGGGGCCGGTAAGGAGCGTTTTTTCAGATATTAGGAAAAACTTTTCAACTGATATTTCAGCATCATGGCACAGCCGTTCTCCATTGCGGTATAGAGCATAAAAAAAAGAATTTTTCCCGGCTGCGATGACCGGCGCTGCTGTTCCCTGAAAATCACAATGGGGCAGTGCGATGCAGTCAAGCGTGGGAACAGCCGCAAAAGGAATGGCAAGGGAGAGGGCAAGGCCTTTGGCAATTGAAAAGCCGATGCGAAGGCCGGTAAAAGAACCCGGGCCGCCCATGCAGACGACCCCATCAAGGTCTTTGGGTGAAAGCCCTGATTTTTTCATCAGCTCATCTATGCAGCCCATGACAATCTCGGAGTGCCTTACTCCCGCTTCTGTTTCGGTGCTAAAAGTTTCTCCCGCGCTGACGGCGACTGACAGCACGGATGCGGCGGCGTCTATTGCAAGCAGATTCATTTTAGTCCCCGGATGTTGTCAACACGGATCATGCGGGATACAGGTCCCTCTATTTCCAGACTTACGGTGATTGCGTCTTCCGGCAGGGATTTTTGAATACGTTCACTCCATTCGATGAGCGAGATGCCGCCGCCGCTGATTAATTCTCTGCCGCCGATATTGTCAAAATCTTCATCATTGTTAAGGCGGTAAGCGTCAATGTGATAGAGCGCAGGGTCATTTTGATATTCGCTGATTATTGTGTATGTCGGGCTTGTCAGGGTTTCATTGATACCCAGCCCTTTTGCTATACCTTTTGCAATGCAGGTTTTTCCGCTGCCAAGGCAGCCCCGCAGGGCAACTACTGAACCGGGCTTCAGGAAACCTGCAATACGCATTCCAAGAGCGAAGGTTTCTTCGGGAGAATCTGAATGGAATTCAACCAACCCCGCCGCAGAGCGGTCGGGGTATGGTTGTTTAGGTAAGGTATTTGTCTCAGGGTACATACCCTTTGTTTCGCCACAGAGAGGCGGGGGTATGTACCCTTCGCATACAATCAATCAGGAAGCCCGCCTCCGGAATCCAGATTATCAATAAATTGTTTTAGTTCCTTGTTTAAGGGAATCAGGGGATAATCCACCTTGTCGATAAAACTGACGGTGATCTCTTTTTGCCCGGTGGGTTTATATTCGATTGTAAAATCAATGCGGTAATTTTCGGGGCCTCTCGACATTTCTATGACGACAACGCCTGTATATAATTTACGGTAATAAATCGGAACATCTTTTCTTATCGTGTCTTTTAATGCAATAATTTTCATTTTTTCCGTCCTTAGTAATATATTATCATTCATGACCGTATTCGTAAACAAGTCCATTAATAATATTCATTGATTTTCGTGCCACTTTCAGGAATTTTACATGCATAATTGTATTTCCGCCGGCACGGTTTGTTCTTAATACCTGCCCTAAAGCTGCTATCGTATTATCCCCCTGGGTAAATTCAATTTTTAGCCTGGCTCCGCCCTGTACTGTAGCCGGGGTTTTTACGGAACAGCCGCCTATGGAAATATCGGTTATATTTCCCGTAAGCCGCTTTTTGTCAACCACCAGCCTTTGTTTTTTGCCTTCGCCTTCAACATACACAAAAAACAAATTAGTGGCAATAACTACCTGCCTGCGCCGGAAACGCCGTTGCGACAGAAACTTTAACCGGTTTGAATGCGCAAGGAGCATTGTCGGATGCCCCAGCGAGGTAGAATACCCCAAAACGCGTGTTTCAAAGGCGAACCCCTTGTTGTTTTTGGTAAAAACCATGACATTTAATGTTTGCCCGCGGGGTACTTTAACCTGAGTGCCAAGGGCGTTTTGCGGACATTCAACAACGACATTATCGCCTTTGACCGATAAAACCGAAGTCTGATGTTTTTCCTTGCCTAAGTTAAGAACAGCCGATGATTCTTCCTGTAACTGGCGGGTGGATGTTAATCCCGAACCTGCGCTGTTTTCCAGTATATTTCTTACCGAAAAAAGGAGCGCCAGGCGTTCCTGCGCTTCTTCTTCGGTATTTGCCGTTTGTTCAATAACCCGGTATGCCCGCCTGAAGTGCCTGTCCAAAAGAGCTGCGTTTTTCAGGGATTTTTCCGGTTCGGCTACAGCGTCAGTTTTTAGGACAAAGTCAAGCATTTTGGTTTGTTCGCGGTTAAAGCCGATATTCCTTGCCAGACGGTGCAGAGTAAAGCCGGAAAAAAGCCTTGGGGTAGCTGCGGCTCTTGCCGCGGAGCCGCCTTTTTTCCCCGGTACGCCGGGCTTTTTGATTGCGTTATAAACGATAAGAGCGCCAATAACGGCCACGAGTATTACAATAAAAATAACAGCGTCATTTGATGATTCTTTTTGTGTCTTCCACATGCTCGATAAGTCCGGACTAAGAGGAAAAAGATGAATAATGCCGTATATGTTCATACTGTTTCCTTACTGTAGACCTTCATTATGGCGGAATAAAGTTCCCGCAGCTTTGGCGAAATTTCGTATTCAGAAATATCCCCTATCATAACCGTGTCGCGCCTTTCGTAAGCCGCCAGTATCTCTTTTACCGCCGCGCCAAATTCGCTGATAAGACCTGTAACGTTTTTTTCCAGTTCGCCGGGAGGCAGCAGTTTTACAATACGGAAGATTTTTTCCGCAACGCCTGAAAATATTTGAATGGTCTGCGCCGCACGCAGGTCTTTCCCGATTTGCATATCCAAAGGCAGGTCTGTAAGCCTTTCACATATTTCGCCAATCTGCGATTCCAGCATTAAAAATTCTTCGGCAGGGTCTGCAATTTCCCGCAGCCTCTCGCCTACAACTGTGCGAATCACCTGAGAACTGACGCTGCCGGATATAAACGCGCCAAACAGGGCAAAAATATCCGGCATAATGTCGGCGGCAAACACTGCCTGCGGTTTGTCTTTCCAGTTAGCATAAAACCCGGCTCTGTCTTCAAAGTTTATTTTTTCAAAATCGTCAATGTCGCCGCTGATCTGCAAAAGGCTTTCTGCGGTAAGTTCGGCAATGGATACGAAGTATAAATCCAGTTTTTGTACGGTATCAATGTTTCTTGAAAAAGCCTCTTCCAATGAATTCAATTCTATTTTTTGATCGTCAATGACAAGTCCGTTCAGGCGGCAGCCTGATTTGGCAAGCTCCTGATCCAAAGCAGCAATTATTTCACCTACGGTTTTTTCATTTTCAAGAGTTATGTCCGCTAAATTGTCATTAATCCTTATTTCCCTAATTTTTACCTGTTATTGCGGTTTTGCCTGCTGAAATTGTCCAGGGATTCGGACATTTGCTCCATCCGGGCATAGGCGCTTTCCATCTTGGCATACTGCATCTTAAGTTCCTGCTCTTTTGTGACAAGCTGGCGTTCCATGGTGTCAACGCGGCGTTCATCCTGCTTGATGCGGGAATCAATCGTATTGGATTTAAGAGATATTATGCCGCCTGTTTCCACAAAAGGTTTGACAAGCGTGTCCACATTTACGGCAATGCCGGTATCCATGATCCTGTCGCCGGTGGTGTCGCTTGCGAATAATTCTTTTATTGCAACAATTTTATTCTCAATAGCCGCGTCAAGGATTTTTTCATCTATTTCCAGATACCCCCGAAGCCGGGAAGGTTCGTAACCGCCGCCCTTGTTTCCTACGTTGGTGCCGATCCCTATCTGTGACAACAGGGCAAGTTCCCGTTCCATGCTGGTGGGGTAGGGTGCGGAAACAGTCCGCTGCATATTGCTCTTGAATGAGTTCAGGGTAGTGTCCCCGGCAAACGCTCCCAGCCTTTTTTTCATCTCTGCCGCTTCATCGGCAGTCAGGTATGACAGTTCGTCAATAATGCGGGAATCTGCGATAGGCTTCTGGCCGATTTGTGAGGTTCTTGACGGCGCGGTAAGAACGTTTAATTCAGCCATCATCCGGTTGTAATTACCGACAAAAGAAATGATGCTGTCTTTTACTCTTTCAGTGTCGGCGCTGATTTTAAGCTCTACCGGCCGTTCTGAATAACCTCTGACGTTTAAGGTAAGGCCGGGAACAATATCAGTAATTGTATTGGAAGGGCGCGTCATTTCGATGCCTTCCAACGCGATGATTGCGTCCCGCGCGGTAGAAACCGGGTTTACCGGCTTTAAGCCGCCGTTTACCGCGGTGGGGTCGAGTATCTCTATTTTACCGATTGAAACATCGCGGTGGGTATTTGCATTGTCTACATTGAGGGAAACAATTGTCCTGCCCTGTGCAATGTCAGAAAGCAGATACTGCCTTGGGACAAAAGCGCCTGAATCGCTTATGGCGGGCAGTTTTGCCGAACTGCCATCGGAGAAAACAAGGCTCAAAACCGCCATATCATCTACACGCTGCGGGACATCCGGGGTTTTCCATTCCGGCAGGGGAGCGATGGACGGTTCATTTTCAATTGTTATGTCGCCGTAGGATATTGATCCCGACGAAGGAATATCCGGTCCCGGCGGCGGCAGCGGTACTTCTAAAATGGCGTTTGTTTCTACTCTGGTGGAAGTTTCCAGCTTCATGATAACGGGCGAATCTGCGCTGAGGCTTACGCCAATGGGAAGAACGGCGGAAGAGCGGGCTTTTACCTGCAATATTCCGTCGTTGATATTTATATTCCCCTGACCTGTTTTTCTCACTGTATTTTCAGTTAGGGGAAAATCTTTTCTGGTTTCGTTGCCCTGTTCAAGCATGCCGGTTTTTATCAGCAAATTTGTCGCATCACCTGAAAATCCGAGCCGGTTTTCGGCTCCCATTACTTTTGATTCGATTAACAGGGACTTGGTTCCGCTTTGAATCGATAACAGGCTTGCGGCGATTTTTCCGTCTCCCCGGCGGTTCAGGGTATCGACAAATTCCTTCAATGTGCCGCCGCGGAAGTTAATCGTTATTTCATCATTGCCGGCGGAAAAGGTGTATGTTCCGCCTTCAATTTTCATTTTTTCATCTATAGGAGAGGAAAGAAAACGATCCGCCTGAGCGGTTTGTTTAACTGTAAAACGGTAAGTCTGCTCAGAGGCTTCCCTTGTGGCGGAAGCGGTGATAACAGATTCATCGGCGGAGATGGCTATTCTTTCGTTAAATGGATTTTGAAATGAGAAGAGCAGGCGGGCGCTATCACGCATTGCGCTGATGCGCCGTCCGACTTCCTGCCAGTAACCTTTCTGAACCTGCAGATTCTCAATGTTTCGCTCGGTTCTCTCTTTGGGAATCCGCTCGAGCTTCATCAGGTCTTCGATGATTTTTTCTGTATTAAACCGGCTTTTTACCCCCGGTACATAAATATCGGACATAGACCTGAACCCCCCCAATCTTGGTTATGACAGCCTGGATCCTCTACACCCGCTCGTCAAACAGAAATCCAATGGTCTCTTTGAGATTGCTGTGCAACCTCTGTAGTTCTTCGGGCGGAAGTTCCT
>JAIRRJ010000044.1 GCA_031256035.1 Treponema sp.
CCTCTTTGATCAACCGCTAATTGAAGAAAAAGCCAGCCGTCTTTTTCCTGCGTAACGCAGTAAAATCCGGTGTCTGCGGGACAGAGTATGGCGTCCTGAGAAATATTTTTCATCTTGTCCAACACCGTTCCCGATGCCGCGTCCACCAGCAGCAACCCCTCTCTGTTAATTCCCGCAAGAAAACGGTTGTTTCCGAAAACAATGGGGCTTGCAAGGCCGCCGGGCGCATTAAATTCGCCGGTAACGGAGGCGGAATTCAAATCCAGATACGCTATCATTCCTTCATATTCGCCTGATGCAAAACTTCTGATATATTTTGACTGATAAACAAGCATGTTTCGCTCAGCTCTGCCTGTCATCGCAAACAACGCAGGCTCTGTCAGCTCCGGAGATGATGTTACTTCTCCAGTTTGTGAATTAAGCAGGGTAAGGTATGAACCGTCAAGGTTTGCGGTAATGATAAAGCTGCCGCCTGCCGAATAATTGACAAATGTTATCTCTTCTCCGGATTGCAGAGAAAAAAGCCTTTTCCTGCTTGAATAATTCCATACAGATAGTATGCTATAGTCCATGCCGCCGGATTCAATAATGCATATTTCATCTCTTGTTGGATGCTTTATCAGGGATTTTATGCCATAAGGCGTTAGTTGAAAACGTTCACTTGCTGCTCTTTTTTGCGTATCCCAAATAACAATAAAGCCGTCTTCACCGGCGCTGATTATTTTATCATCGCTGCGTATTAATGCGGTAATAGCTCCCCTGTGTCCGCCTGCCGTTTCCAGCGCCGGCGGGAAAACAAAGGGACAAAGCAGCAAAAAGAATGCAATGCAGAAAGGTTTATTCATTAAACACCGTCATTTAAACGCATCGGGTCTGTATATATTTTGGACAGACATATATGATCTGCAATGCAGAGCGGAAAAAATTTCGTCATTCTTTTGTTTTCTGTATTTTTCACAGGTTTTTTCATAAAGTTCCTGAGGTACTTTCATTACCGCCATTTCTCCCGCCTTAATTCCATCCAGATGGAATTCAATGCCCGCTTCATCTTTCCCGTGATACCATGCGTTTATTTCCCTGTCAGGGTAAGTTTCTTCGGCTTTTGCAAGCAGGTAGTATTTCAGCGTTTCAATCACAACCGGCTGCAAATCGTCCCTTATGACGGCTATACGATCCGCCATCTCCGGGTAGCCGATAATTGTGTCAATACCGGAATTGTCTTTTTTCCTGCGATAGAATTCTCCACGTTCCAGTTCCGGCAAGATTTCCAGTTTATGGTTTTTTGATTTCCACACAAGAATGACAGAAAATTCAGGTTTATGTTTTTTCCCGCAGCCGGGGCAGGTAAAGCTCATGAATGTACCGTCTAGAATCTTTTCGATAAATTCGGGATTGTTGTCCAGATTGATCTCTTCATCAGCGTCTGCCTGAAAATTTCTCCCGCAAGGACATCCTACGTTTCGTTTCATATTGCCTCCATTAACGGCGGACAAAATACATTATGTCCCCGAAAACAGCGAAGACCAATAAACCGAAAATAATTACCATGCCGCAGGTTTGGAAAATTGAAATGAACTTTGGGTGCGCCGGTTTTCTGCGGACAAGTTCCACAAAGAAAAGCAAGATCATGCCTCCGTCAATAATAGGCAGGGGCAGCAGGTTCATCATGCAAAGGGCTATGGATATAACAGCGATAAAATTCGTTATTTCTCTCAGTCCGATTCCCAGCCCGTACTCAAAACTTTTAGTCGCCCTGTCTCCCATCATGTATGTTATGCGCACAGGCCCTGAAACCGCCTGGGTAAGATCAATGCCCTTAAAAAGAAGCCGGAGGCTTTTTACGGAAAGCGCAAGGGTTTTGAAACTTTCTTTTGTACCCTTTGCGACTGCGGCGGGAAATGAAAGTTTTGGCGCATGGTAATTGACTAATGCCCATGAAAACCCGGGACCGGTTTCCAAATCACCGGCGCTCAGTACAGCCTGCCCCTGTATGCCGTTACGTTCATATTCAAAAACAAGAGTTTCCGGTTTTTGTTCTATTGCTCTCATAAGGTCTGTGGTGTTGCGTAACGGCTGCCCGTTTACACTTACGATTGTATCTCCGGTTGACAGGCCGGCCAATTCTGCGGGACTGCCCGTTATTACTTCATCAATCACCGGATCTATCCAGGGAGAGACACCTATTATTCCAATGCCGCTTTTTTTATCAAGGCTGGGTATTACGTTGAGCGTTAGAACCGCTCCGTCCCGTTCCACTTTAACAGGCAGCGGTTTTTCAGGGTATATGGAGATATTTTCCTGTACTTCATGGAAGTGGGAGATTTTTTTACCGGCAATCTCGACAATTCTGTCGCCTGTTTTAAAACCGGCGTCATCAGCAGGATAAAACTCACCCGGAGTCACCTCCGAAGCCAGGACGATCCTGTTTTCCGGTGTTTGAATTTCAAAACCGACACCCCAGAACAGAGAAAGCAGAAGGACGGCAAACATCAGATTAAAAAAAGGACCGCAGAAGCAAACAAACATTCTTGCGACCGGCCCTGCGGCAAGAAATGAGCCGCTTTCCGCCTTTATGTCCTCGTGTGTTTTTTCCCGGGTTTCTGCAAAATCCGAATAGCCCTTCATTTTGCAATAACCGCCGATGGGGAACATTCCCAGCCGGTATTCTACGGTTCCAATTTTCTTTTTAAGGATTGGATTTCCCCATCCGATGGAAAATGCTTCTACGTCAATTCCCACGAGTCGTGCAGCAAGAAAATGACCCAGTTCATGAATAAAAACCACTATACCAAGTCCGAAAAGTCCCAAAATAATTTTAATTAACAGCATGAATACATCCTTTAATGTAAATATCAGCTTGACGGCGGGCTTCCACGTCCGCCCTTAAAACTGTTTCCAAGTCAAGCAGTTCACAGTCCCAGTCTTTCTCTAAAACATACCCTGTTATCACAGGTATATCAAGAAAGCCGATCTTCCGTTCCAGAAACGCGGAGACGGCGGCTTCATTTGCCGCATTGTAGGCGCAAGGGTACAGCCCTTGTCTCTGCGCAGCCTGAAACGCCATGTGCAGCATGGGGAATTCCTTAAAATCCGGCTTTTTGAATTCAAGAGTAAGAGAATCAAAATTGAGGACATCAAGGCCTGAGCGCGTTGTCCGCGGCCAATACAGCGCGTCGTGAATTGGATGGCGCATATCCGGTTTGGAAAGCTGGGCGTATATCACACCGTTGCAGAGCCTGACCATGGAATGAACTACGCTTTGTGGATGAATGACGACTTTGATTTTTTCCGCGGGCATATTGAAAAATGCGGCGGCTTCGATAACCTCAAGCCCCTTGTTTGCCATTGAAGCCGAATCAATGCTTATCTTCCTGCCCATTTTCCATGTAGGGTGGGCTGTGGCGGCATCGGGACTTATGTTCTTTTTTTCTTCGATGTTCAAATGGAGGAATGGTCCGCCGGATGCTGTTAGTATAATTTCATCTATTAACTCATTCGCGCCTTTGGCATGTGCTTCCAAAAGATGAAATATCGCCGAATGTTCAGAGTCTACAGGAATAATTTTTACATTTTTTTCTTTGGCATGGCGGAAAACAAGCGGGCCTGCCATGACGACCGACTCCTTATTCGCCAGTGCGACCATGGAGCCGCTGTCTATCGCCGCCAGTGTCGGTTCCAAACCTTGCCCGCCGGATATTCCGTTTATCGTTATGTCCGCATGAACATCCCTGATTGCTTGAGTGAGTTTTTCTTTTCCGTTTTCTTCCCCTGAAAGTACGCACGTTGCGTCCGGCCATTGGCGTGAAAGCTCTTCAAGCCCGCGGCGGTTTGAATGAGCGGACAGGAGCGCTACTTCAAAGTTATCCCTGCCGCGGCTTAATACTTCGAGGGAATTCTTTCCGATGGAACCGGTTGCCCCAAGGACGGCGACACGCTTCATCAGGCGATAAAGAACAGACTAAAAAGCAGAAAAAATACAGGAGATGCAAAGGCAATGGAATCGATTGAATCAAGAACCCCGCCCCTTCCGAGCATAAGGTTTCCCGAATCCTTGCAATCACAGCTTCTCTTGATTGCCGATTCTGCAAGATCGCCTAACACTGCCGCAATACCGGTAATGATGCCAAGTACAATCACCTGGCAAAGAACGGGAATCGATTGTATCCGCGCAATGAAAACGGCAGGGACTATCAGCGCTGTGCCTCCCGAAACAATAATCGAACCGAATACCCCGCCGATGAAGCCCGCGATGCTTTTATTCGGGCTTGCCGGAATTATTCCGCGGTTATTTTTCCCGAAGAGCGTCCCCGCAAGCCATGCTGCCGCATCGCTTCCCAGCGTGATCATGAGAAACATAAAAATGATAATACCTGAATGTTCCCAGACGCTCATTTTGACAAGCCAGTACATAAAAAACCCGGGATAAACAAGGACAGAAAAACCGGCGGCAAGCTGACCGGTGACAGTTTCCATTTTTTCATTTGAAGAAAAAATACGGGACAATAAAACCCAGGATGCTCCCGCCATGATCAACAGCAGGACAACCCACTCAGGACAATTGAAGCTGACAGTCAGTGCAGCGGCGACCGGCGCCAAAGCACCAAAGATACAGGCTTCGATTTTTGTTATGCGAAGCTGCTTTTTTTCAAGCATTATTGAAAATTCAATTGCGCCGACAGCCGAGTAGATAATGACTATGATGTTAAGCGCAAGATGCCCGTAATGAGGGAGAAAAAAAACAAGCCCGACAATGGCCGGTATTCCGATAAAAAAAACCATTAATCTCTTTATCAATCTACTCATATAATTTACCCCTGAACACTGCTTGCTGTGACACTGCCCGCTGTGACGCTGCCGGCTGCAACGCTGCCAAAGCGCCTGTCGCGCTGCCTGAAATCGGCAATCGCTTCTTCCAAATCTTCCTTGTCCCAGTCCGGCCACAGTTTCTTTGAAACATGCAATTCTGAATAAGCTCCTTCCCAAAGCAAAAAATTACTTGTCCGGTATTCACCGGCGCTACGGATTATAAGATCGGGATCGGGTATATCGGGATTATCAAGATAAGCCGAAATATCATTTTCGCCGATATTCGACATATCCTGTCCGGTAGCGGCAAAACGGCGGAATGCCCGCACAATTTCATCCCTGCCGCCGTAATTTATTGCAAGCACAACCTGCATCCCTTCAAAATCCGCAGTGTTCGACATACTCTCGGCAAGTTCTTTTTGAATGTCAGCCGGCAGTCCCGCTATGTCTCCCGCATGACGGACGCGGATTCGATTTCTTTTACTGAAATCAAATTCCGCCCTCAGGTATTGTTTTACAAGACCCATTATAAAGCTGACTTCTTCCACGGCGCGTTTCCAGTTTTCGGTTGAAAAGGCATAAAGGGTTAAAAATTTTACGCCCAAATCGCTTGCCGCCTTTACGATCCGTTTTGCCGCCTTTAACCCCTCCAGATGCCCCTGTGTGCGGATAAGCCCGCGCTGCTTCGCCCAGCGGCCGTTTCCGTCCATGATAATGCCGATGTGAGCCGGTATTCCTGACAATGGCGGCTTTCTCATCACACTTCCATTATTTCTTTTTCTTTCTCTTCCAGAACATGATTCACATGTCCGATATAACTATCGGTCAGCTTTTGCAGTTCCGCCGCTCCCTTGCTTTCGTCATCTTCGGTTAACTTTGAGTCTTTCAGCATTTTTTTCAGTTCGTCATTGCCGTCCCTGCGTATGTTGCGTATCGCAACCCTTGACTGCTCTGCCTGATTTTTTGCGATCTTTACAAGCTCCTTGCGCCGCTCCCCCGTGAGAGGCGGAATGGCGATGCGGATCACTTTGCCGTCGTTTGACGGATTCAGGGACAGTTCCGAAGAACGAATCGCCTTTTCAATTTCTCCGATAAGGTTTTTATCCCACGGTTGAATGACGACGAGTCTGGCTTCGGGGACTGAAATGTTGGCGACCTGATTCAAGGGCGATTTTTCGCCGTAGTAATCAACGCGTATTTTGTCAAACAGCGAAGCCGAAGCACGTCCGGTTCTCAAAGCGGCAAAGCCGTCTTTCAGGCTTGCCACTGTCTTTTTCATCTTGTCTTCATGTGAGGAAATAACATCCTGCATACTATTGCTCCGAAGCGCCCACTTTGTAGTAAACATAGTCGCTTACCGAAAGTTTGGCTCCCGCTTTTTTGGCGCAGTCCGCAACCGCCTGAGCAACGGTGAGTTTTTCGTCTTTCACATAACCCTGTTCAAGGAAGCAAATCTCGGAAAGATATTTGTTTATCTTGCCCTGAAGAATTCCGTCAAGAACTTTTTCCGGCTTTCCTTTGAGTTTTTCATCCTGTTCCATCTGTTTGCGGAAAATGCCTTCCTGTTCCTTGAGCCAGTTTTGATCTATTTTTGATCTGTCAAGGGCAAGGGGATTGAATGCCGCTATGTGCAATGCCAGGGAGAAAATAAATGATTTGATTTCTTCGTCTTTGAAAATATCCGGTTTGTCGGATTCGCATTTTACAACAACACCGATGTTTCCGTCTCCGTGAATGTAACTTGTAAGGTATTCGCCGGAAGCGGCTTTGACAAGGCACAGCCTTTTCAGCCCCATGTTCTCCCTGATTTTGGTTGCAAGCTCTCCAACCATGCCGTTAAGCTCTTCATTTGGTTCAGCCCAGCCTTTTTCCAGAATCTTGTCCGCCATTACGCCGCCCAGAGTGATAAATTCCGGATTACGCGCAACAAAGTCTGTTTCCGAAGAAAGCTCCACCAGAACGGCGGCATTGTCTTTTATTTTCACGAATACTTTGCCCTCGTTGGTTGCGCGCCCTGAACGTTTTTCAAGAGCGGCAAGCCCTTTTTCCTTGAGCAGTTTTTCAGCCTTTTGGAAATCGCCCTCCGTGGTTACAAGGGCGTTTTTACATTCCATCATTCCCGCTCCGGTTTTTTCCCGAAGCCTTTTTACATCCGCAGCGCTTATTTCAGCCATTAATTACTCCTTAAATTACTCATTCGTCATTGTAGACTTTGTCAACATCAACCGGAAGTTGATCCTCTTCTTCGGGATAGTCTTCATCTCTTCTTGATGCTTCTATCGCTTCCTGAGTTGAGTATTTCTCAATGTCAATTTCCTGATCTTCTTCCTTGTGGGAAGCGTCAGTCATCACATCTTCATCGTCTTCATCGCCGAGTGTTTCAATGACCCGCAGGCCCACCTCGTTGTCCGCTTCTATTACCGCGTTGGCGACAATCTGCGTAAAGAGGGTAATCGCCCGAATCGCGTCATCGTTGCCCGGTATCGGGTAGTTGATGCCGTCCGGGTTACAGTTGGTGTCCACAACCGCGATAATGGGAATGCCCTGACGCTGGGCTTCGGCGACTGCGATGGCTTCCTTGCGCGTATCAATGACAAACAGGATGCCCGGAAGCTCCTTCATCTCTTTGATACCGCCCAAGTTTTTCTGGAGCTTCACGCGTTCCTTTGCCAGCCCTGAGATTTCTTTTTTGGTAAGATTTTCGAAAGTACCGTCTACTTCCATTTTCTCCAGTTTTTTAAGCCGGAGCAGGGATTTTTTAATGGTAACAAAGTTGGTTAACATTCCGCCAAGCCAGCGGTTGTTTACATAGAACATTCCGCATCTTTCCGCTTCTTTCTGGACCGCCTGCTGCGCCTGTTTTTTTGTTCCGATAAAAAGAACTGATTTGCCGTCCCCGACTACCTTGCGCACGGCTTCATAAGCGTCTTTGATCGCCTGAATCGTCTTTTGCAGATCGATGATGTGAATACCGTTCCGTTCCGCAAAGATGAACCTTTTCATTCTCGGATCCCAGCGTTTTACCTGGTGGCCGAAATGCACTCCCGATTCCAGGAGATTCTTCATGGTAACTACTGCCAAAGTTTCCTCCTAACTTGCTGATCTGACCACCTTGATCTTTAGTGGTGAGACCATCCATCCCTATATCTCATCGCCTGACCCTTGTTACAGATGGTAGACAACGGAAATTCGGCTGCCCTGTGGCTCAAGCCCCGTATGGGTAGCCGTTGTCCCTCAGCATGGCATAAAATTCCTGTAATGGCAAGCCCGCAACCGTGCTTGGGCAGCCCTGAATTTTGGTAATAAAGCAGGCTGCCAGCCCCTGAATGCGGTAAGCTCCCGCTACCCCCTGCCATTCATTTGTATCAAGATACCATTTGATCTCGATATCCGAGAGTGGAGCGAAACTGACCGCGCAGCTTGCCTGTCGGCAGTCTATTTTTCCCTCCCGCCCGTTGAAAAGGGCGATTGAAGTCGTAACCTTGTGCTGCCGCCCCTGAAATTTAGCCAGCATCTTTGCGGCTTCTTCCCTGTCGGCGGGTTTCCCGAAAATTTTCCCGCCCAGGGAAATAACCGTATCCGCCCCGCAAATCCACCGCGGCAGGCGGTCTTTCATTATTTCGATGACCTTTTCAACTTTTTTCACCGCCAGTTCGGAGGTCAGCTTGAGAGGATTCGCCTCTTTTATCCGGCTTTCGTCAATCAGGGCGGGCAGAATACTGAACGGCAGCCCCAACAGCTTGAAATAATCCTGCCTCCTTGCCGAGCTAGATGCCAGAATGATCGGTTCCATTAATCTTTTATAAACTCCTGAAGAAACTGACAGGGACTCATTATTGAAACAGGGGAATTGATAAAATCCTTCACTGTCTGGCTAACCGTTCCTTTTTGGCTTCTTCGAGACTCACCGGATTGGGAGCGGTTATTCCCACAAGACTGTCAAGAATGGCTTGTTTGTCATTAAAACCGGACAATTTAGCGGCTTTTTTTCCATTTTTACTGATAAACACCTCATCCTCTGACGCGGCGCTAAGGTAATATCCTATATTTGCCTTTAATTCTGTCTCGGTAACAACCACTTTCTTATCCCCATATTGTACGATCAAATATACTAAAATTGTACGATATAGTGCAAGTTCAGAGATCAATGCATCATTCTCAGGGGAATCAATTCTCAAGAAAAATAACCACGAACCAACACCAACCATCACGAACCAAGAGAGACTGCGAAGTAAAAGTTCGTGTTTTTCGTGTGGTTCGTGGTAAAATTCACTCTCCTTCGTTTGCCTTTTCCTGATATTCCAGTGTAAGGCGGATTTGTTTGAGGACATAGTCCTGTAAAAGTTCATCCAATTTTTTGAAATTGGCGATAACCTCTTCCAGCCGGAAATCCCTGCCCTTTTCGAACATTTCCCCCTTGCCGGTTTTCAGCCACTTTTCATTCACCCTGTAGGTAAAGCAGATCATCTTGATGATGCGTTCCGGCACTTTGCGGTTACCCAGTTCCATTGCTCCCGCATGGGCTTTGCTCACTTTGAGACATTCGGCAAATTTCTTTTGGGTTAATCCAAGCGCTTTACGGATTTCGCCGATTCTTCGGTTTATTCCCGAATAATTGTCCAAAATAAATTTCTTCCTTAATAACCAAAATACTATCAGCAGAATAATAGCCGGACAAGGTATTTTCTCTTTCAGTGAGCTATTGACATAAATCTCCAATGTATACTATATTAATCTTCTATGAAGTCTATTAAGGAAAAGGCGATTTTATGGCGGAACAGGAAAAATTGGAAATTTTGATTAATTATTTCAAAAAACTTGAAGAAAGCCAAAAAGAGTATTTTCGGGAATTAGTCCAGAAATTGGCGGAAATCAATTGCGGCGGATTTGAGAGCGAAAGAGGTAAAACTGCTGTCTGTGTGGGCGGCATAAAATAATTTGGAGGTTTTTATGAAGAAAGGAAAATTATTTTGGGTGCTCGGATCATTCTTATTTACATTCGTCTCATGTGTTTCATTGCAGGATAAAACTTTACCTGCAATTGAAAAGGATATAACTGAAATGATCGGATATGTAACAACGGAATTTACATCATTTCAATGGCTGCATATACAAAATAAAAATGGCATAAAATCAAAAGCCTATGACAAATTATTGGAAGAAGCAAAAAAACAATATGGTAATAATGTGAATATAAGAAACATAAAAATATCTGGTAGCTTTTCAGGATTTGAAGTATTGAATCTTGTTGCAGCAGCGGGTGTAGGCATACCATTAGGTTTTGTAATTGGGGACGGTCTTTATTTTGCTGGTATTGGTGAAGCATACTCTCTTACAACTATTGGGGGCGGCGCATTGGCAGGTACAGTTATAGGCATAGGTTTAAGCGGCAATACACAAAAAATAACCGCAACTGGAAATGTTGTACGTGTTGCAACTGCAAATGTCGGCGGTGTTGAAGGGGCATTGGCTAGAGCTGCCGCAGAAGTATCAAAAAATTTTAACGCCAAATCAGGGATCGCAATAGTCTACATAACCGCTGAAAACAGAAGTCAAACAGACTTTATCGCAGGTGAACTTGAACATATTTTACAACGGCAGAATTTTGTCATTATCGACAGATCAGAACTGGAAAGAATACGTGCTGAACAAAAACTCGGCACAAGCTTCGAGATTGACGACAGTACAGCCGCAAGGATTGGGCATATAGCCGGAGCAAGCGTAGTTATTACCGGCAGGGTAGACGGCGAAGGCAATCTCCGCAGATTACGCCTGAGGGCATTGGACACCACCACAGGGCAGGTTGTCGGGACTGCTTCTGAGAGATTGTAAAAATACGGGGGCGTATAGCAAACATTGTGCGCCTCCGCGCTATTTTGACCGTATGGCTGAAATGTAAATAAATTGTATGGAGGTTTTTATGAAAAGATTTGTTTCAGGAATGGTTTTGGTGGGATTGATTGGGTTGGTTGGTTCTTGTGCATCTATGGCTAGAGCAGATGGAACAAGACAACTTACAAACCAAACTCAAGGTACTTATAAACCGCTTACTGCAAATGAACGAACTAATGCAAAAATTTTAGGAGAAGTAACGACCAAAGTTCATAAAGCTGCTCCAAATTTAATTGCACTTCCTACATTTACTTTTGAAGAGGCTTATGAGGCTATTCTTCAAGAAGCTCATTCTCAGCATTCTGGAAACATTGATGTAAGGGATATAACAATTACTGTAGATAGATATTATGAGTGGACACATGAAGCAGACTTTACTGTCAAAGGAAAGGTTATTTCATTGAGTGGAACAGCCGCTTCTGGTGTTGAAGGAGCATTGGCAAGAGCGGCTGAAGAAGTATCAGAAAAATTTACTGTCAGATCAAGGATCGCTATTGTTTATATAACAGCTCAAGACAGAAGTCAAACAGACTTTATCGCTGGTGAGCTTGAACATATTTTACGGAGGCAGGGTTTTGTCATTATCGACAGATCAGAACTGGAAAGAATACGAACCGAACAACAATTCGGCACAAGCTTAGAGGTTGACGACAGTACAGCCGCAAGGATTGGGCACATAGCCGGAGCAAGCGTAGTTATCACCGGCAGGGTTGACGGCGAAGGCAATCTCCGCAGGTTACGCTTGAGGGCGTTGGACACCACCACAGGGCAGGTTGTCGGGACTGCTTCTGAGAGATTGTAAAAACACCTTGGTTTTACATGGTGCCTCCTATGGCACCAAAGGAGTCTGTCATGAAAATTAACAAAGTTTATCTTTTCCTTGTGATTCTTTCTTGCGGTATTGGGTTTCAAGGCGTGGCTCAAGAATTCCCGAGTGAAATAAAAGCCGCGCTAAAGAATATCCCCGAAGATGCTTTGGTGGGAATTGGCAGGGCAAAAGCCCGGACAGACGGAGAATCAATACTATTTGCTGAAGATCAGGCCAGAGAAGAAATTGCGCGTCAGATGAATACTGAAATCAGAATGATAATTCGGGATTATACTGCTGCCGACGAAGATGATCCTTCAACAGCCGTTTCCTTCCAAGAAGTAATTGATGAAGCGCATTCAGATGCACATTTGACGGGTTCAATAATAAAGATACTCACAAAAGCCAATGATGGGGCATGGTGGTGTTTGGTTACATTATCGCAAGATAATATCAGTATTTCATACAGAATCCCATCAAAAGAAGAATTGTTAAGGTATGCGGCAAATTCAAATATTACAAATGTCCGTGCCGTCAACTCAATTCCCGACTGGGTTTTTGATTTTGACAGTAAAAAACCAGAAGGCTGGATATGGTGTGTAGGTTCCGCAAACGTGGGAAATGATGAAGCGTCATTTAATTTGGCAAGAGAACGGGCAAGAAGGTCAATCGCTCATTCACTTGATTCTCACGTTAAATCGCTGACCCGTCACATAAAATCATACAGAGAAACAGATACAGAACCTTTTGAGAGTGAAGAAAATTATTTAACAATCACAAGTGAGTATGATCGCCTGCCTTTTAACGCAGTTACAATAAATATTGCCAAAACAAGGGATAATACATGGTGGGTTTTGTTAGGCTGTCCCGTTTCACGTTAATTGCCATGATTTTGTCTGTGGTTTTATTTATGCGCCGTTGGCGCAGATAAAACAGATCAGTATTGATCTGTATAAAGCTGTCTCCCGGTAATGAGATGAAACTTACCAAAGGAATGTTTTTATGAAAAAGCTGTTTTTTTCTTTAGTCCCTGTACTGGTAATTATTGCCTGTACCCCTGCTCAACCAAAGTTGGAAGATGCGCATAATCCCGGATGGTTATCATTTCTGTCACTTCCCGAAGAGTTTTATGCGGAAAGGATGTATAACTATGATAATAATTTTTTTTCAATTGATGGTGATGATTACAAAGGTATTGGAACAGCTCTTTGCAGTACCGATGCCGCATCCATAGAAGCGGCAAAATATTTGGCAATTGCAGGCTTGGTAAATGGAATTATTGTCTATACTCCGGAAGATACGGTTGTACACTGTTGGCCTGAATTGGTCTACGAGTTAAACAGCCTGACTCAGATCAAAGTAGAGCGGCTGGGAAAGAGAAAAAATGGGCAGGTGATTTGCATTGTATCGATCAAAAAAAGTGAAGCTGAAAAAATTCAAAACAACCTTAGAGATAAATATCATGAGATATATAATGGTGTGCGTTTTATGCAATTTTTTAGAGAGGATGATAAAATGAACGCAACCTATAATCGGGAACGTATGAAATTCAGAAGTAACTGATGCAGGTGGCGCGTGTTGCACAGAGAACGCAAAAGGTGTCAGTCATTTTTTTCCCCTTTGTGCCCTTTGCGTGTGTCTTTTTGATTCAGCCAAATTTCCGGATCGGCAACAACATGGCTGAAAAAAATGTCAGCAACGTAATATGATTGAATTATGACGCTGTATCATGGCAGTGATAAGTTATGTGCACTCTTTTGATCCGGGGGCGCTGCTATGACCCCTGAAAAATTATCAGCCCTCCTGTCCATTCTGAATCCTCCTGTTATCCAGATGATAATTGATAACAGGAGAGTTAACAGCATTGAAGCGGCAAGGCTGTTTTATAATTCTGACCTTTACGCCATGCTGGAAAAAGAAGAGAGCAAACTCTGGCACTTAAGCCCGTTGACTCTTTATGAACTGTTTGAAGAAGAGCTTGCGACCGGAAGCATCAATTACCCGGAGGAAGCATGAACAATAAAACGGGAAACGAAATAAAATTTTTGGTGTATTGCATCGAAATATACAAGACTGCATATAAAATAACCGGCAGGGAAGTGATGCATTTATTCAGTCAATACGGAATTATGGAGTATATTGTGGAGTGTTACGGCGCTTTACATACTACAGGTCCGCAATACATTATCGAAGACATTGCCGACCTGATAGAGGGAAGACAGCGGAAAAACCTGCCTTAATTTGCGGCATTCGCAAAACACCGGCTTTGTAGACCTCTCAATCAATATACGTTACTTTGGCTGCCTCAAAAAAACCTCTTTGTCCGGGGGCTTCATCGGGAGTGCCTATGGCGATGATGTTAAAGGGGATTTTTGGCTCCTGTATGTTAAAAAGCCCGCGAATGGAAACCATCCGTTCTTCCCTTGGGTAGACGCCGCACCAGCAGGCGCCAAGACCTATGCCGGCGGCTTCCAGTAAAATATTTTCCGTGGCGGCGCCGCAGTCCTGCGGGAAGTAGCCTTCCGGCTTTTCTTTGGTCTGCGGGAGCGCAACAACAACGATGGCGGCAGTTGCGGTTTCGCACATCTTTGCGTAGGGATGGATTTCAGCGATTTTATCAAGCATTTCCCGTTTTGTAATGGCGAGGAATTCCCAGGGGCGCGTGTTGCACGCTGATGGCGCAAGCATGGCGGCTTTGAGGAGGCGGTCAAGCTGCTCGCGTGTAACGGGTTTGTCAGGCTGAAATTTTCTTATACTGCGGCGTTTTTCAAATAGAGTGTTCATTTCCATGATTATATCCTTTTTCTTCCAAAATTGAAATTGTTTTTTTTGGAAACACCGTTTTTTTCGTTATCCTGTTTTTCGAGAGTAAATAAATCAATATCAAATGATTTCCGGTGCCCCAATTGAAGCGCCAGAGCTGTTCCGCCCGCAAGAATATGTTTACTAAACAACTGTTCTTTCTGTAAATCAGTGATAATTTCTATCAATTCACATGAGACAGCTTCTTTGCATAACATTTGAACTTTGTCTCCTTGATATTGAATACGGCGCTTGAATATGCTGTTGCCGCTTCATTTAAGCTGTCCAGGCGCGGCAAAATTTTTCTTAATACTCTATGTGGGTAAATTTGGTACAAAAGGAATTCGTCTTTTTCCAGACCGTAATTCATTACATTTTCAATAATGTACTCTTTATGCCTGTCAGTATCTAATTTGTCTTTGTCAACGCTCCAGAACAAATGAGGCGAAAAAAGCTTTAATAATTCACTCTTTTTGTTCATTTCAACTCCGTAATATTCACAGTTTCGTCAAGCTCCCGTCCGCCTTTCAAGTATAAATCGCGTCTGGAAATTTTGTCGCCTTTCATTTCCTGATATGCGTACTTGTAAACATCATAGATAAGTTTGTTAGGCACAACTATTATTCCGTCTCCGTCCGCGATGACCAAATCTTCGGGGTATATTGCCACTCCGCCTATCGCTATTGGTATGTTTTTTTCGTGGTAGCGTATCCGCGCCTGATCCATTGGCTGTGAAACATGCTTGGTGAACACGGGGATTTTTTGGAGTATTACTTCGTCGGTATCCCTCACGCCTCCGCCGTTCAAAAGAAAACCCACAGCTCCCCTGTTTGTGCAGTTCAGTGTATTGTTTGAACCCAAAAGGCCGACATCAAGCCCGCAAATATCAAGGCAGATAAAATCACCGGGGATGATGTCGTCCACCCATTTGTCGGTGCAGACATTGCCGTAATACCAGCCGACCCATTTGGTATATTCATCCCCTGTAACCATCGGGACAGGCCCTTCATACGGCAGATAGCGGGCTGTGCGCGCAAATCCGATAGCGCGTGTCCGCCAGAGCGGTTTTATGCTGTGATGAACCGTGCCATAGTGATGATACCCGCACCAGTCCATCCCATCGCGCACATCCGTTACGCGAAAATCTTTGTACATTTCAAGAATTTCCTGTCTGTTCATAAAACCCTCACCTGATTCAATTTTTGTTTGTCAATTCAAGTATACCGTCTTTGTTTCTGACACGGTGAAAATTAAATCCGTCCATTTCGGCAATGACAATCTCTCCCAGATATAAAATCCTGCACCCGTGTTCCAGATGCCCAGCGTATGCGCATTTATGATCGGATAACGTGATATGAAGATGAGGAGAACCGTCTGCGATAATTCCGTCTATCGATGTTATTTCGAGCGGTTTATCTTCCCATTTTTCACAATGGTTGACAGGCGGCAGACCGGTTGTCATCACCATATGCAGTACGCAATAATCAAGTGTGCCTATTCCTGAAAGGACAACGGCATTGCGAATATTATTGCTCTTAACAAAATTTTCTATGCTTTCGAGGAGGTAGTCTCCCCTGTCGAGGCGCAGGACATGAACTTTTGTGAAGGTGCCGTCTGTAAATGTTTGCATTTTCATCTGCCTCCCCTTACATTCAGGTTTTTCCAGTCCAGTTTCCGTGTAAGGTACATGACAATGCCGCAGATTAAAAATGCCGTAATTGAGCCAATCAAAAGCGCCCAGTCTTCGGCATTTAGGGTCAGATACATGAGAAGGTATAGGAGCGCCATTACAAGCCCCATGTACGCGCTGCGCGTCCATGTTTCAAGCAATGAACGGGCGTAAAGCGCCATCATGGCTGTAAGCGCAAAGGCGGCTATGAGATAGGCAAATGAAAAAGAAAGATGCTCTGAAATTGACAAAAGCAAAAGATAGAAAATTACATTTGCCAAACCGGAAAGAAGATACTGGGCGGGATGAATTGATTTTTGCGAGAATACTTCGAGAAAGAACAATGTTAAAAACGGAATGATTAAAAAGAGAATTGCGTATTTTACCGCCCGTTCATTAAGCGCATAGTGATCCAGAGGCTTGAAAAAATCAACGCCGAAAAGTTCGCGCTGAAAATCCCTTCTGCCGTCATGTTCTCCTCTTTCATTGGTGAGCCAAAAGAGTGGAATAGACCTGCTTAAATAGCTGATCTCCCACTCGGCGTTAAAACCGCTTTCCGAGAATGTATGTTCGGCGGGCAAAAACCCTCCCTGATATGACGGCGAAGGCCAGTCAGAAATGATCTGTGTTTTGGTTTTTTCTCCGGCAGGCAGTACCCGTATGGACTTTCCGCCCTGCACGGAAAATTGTATGTCAAATGTATTTATGCCTGTAGTATCAAAAGGGCTTAAAGCATTGACGCCGTTGTTGCCCAGATAGTCAGATGAAAAATAACGGTTACCGGGCATGAAGAAAAGTTCATTCCCGTTCCAGTCGGATTTGATAATTCTGCGGATGCCCTTCTGGCTTTTTAACCCGACAATAAATTCCGCCTGCTGCGGGAACATTTCCTGATTTGCTTTTAACTCATCCTTTGCCCGCTCAAAAGAAAAAGAACCGGAAAGAGAAACATCGCCGGAGAAAAGCGCAACGGAAAAAATGCCTCTGCGTTTTTTTTGCGCGGAAAAATCAGCGCTTATATCCAAATCTTTCGGCGTGATCCAGAGTGCCTTGTTGCGCAGCACAATTTCTATTTTTTCACCTTCTTTTTCCGTTGTTGATTTTATTTCCTCACGTTCAACAACCGGTATGCGGATAACAGGGCCGTACAACACAAAATCGCTGCCCCATGCTTCCATGATTGATTTCTCCGCTTCAGTTGAACGATAACTGCGTTCTGTTACAAGAGAACGAATCATAAAAACAGGAATTAGCAGCAAAAGAACGAGGATGATGAGCATGGCAATCTTGAATCCGCCGCTTGAAGTAAAACTGCGGTTTTTTTTCGTGGTTTGATTGGTGTCGGTATCACGCGCATGACCGGCAGGCATTTGATCGGACATATAAACCTCCTTTATGATTTAAGTTTCCATAATACGATCATACCATTAAAACAGAAAATTTTCCATGTCCCGCAGAATACCGTCAAGCCCGCCGAAATTGGTCTTTGTTTCAGGCAGGGAGTGCAGGAACAACTGCCCGTATTGTTTTTTGAGCAGCCTTCCGTCAAGGACGGCGACTACGCCCCTGTCGGCGGAACGGCGCATGAGCCTGCCGAAGCCCTGTTTGAATTTCATTACTGCCTGCGGCAGAGAAAGTTCCATGAAGGGGTTTCCGCCGCGTTTTTGCACCGCTTCCCGGCGGGCTTCGAATATGGGATCGCCCGGAGTGCGGAAGGGCAGCCGGCACAGTATGACAAGGCGCAATGTGTCTCCGGGAGCGTCTATCCCTTCCCAGAACGAGTCGGTGGCGAAGAGACAGGAGCTTTCATCGGAAAGAAAGTCCTGCAAAAGCCGCGAGCGGTCGTCATCGCCCTGTTTGAGGCAGCGGATGCCGAGGGACTCAAGTTCCGGCAGTGCTGCAAGATGCGCGCTTCGCAGGGACAGGTAGGAAGTAAAAAGGACGAGAGCCGATCCTCCGGCGATTGCGGCAAGGCGGCTCACGGACATATTTACAAACTCCTGATAGCCTTCATCATCGGGGAGGGGCGCGTCAACAGGAACGGCAAGAAGTACCGCGCTTGAATACGGAAAAGGGGAGGGGAACAATCCCGAAATGGGAGAACGCCCCTCAATCTGATCAATGCCGCAGCGGCCTGCCCAGTAGGAAAAATCTCCGTTTACCGTAAGAGTAGCGGATACGCAGACAGCCGTTTTGTTAGGTGAAAACAAACTGTCCTTCAGCATTTGCGAAAGTTCGAGGGGGCTTTTTGTGAAAACTGCCCATTGTTCTCCCTGATAGCGGCGTTTCTCTATCCACAAAACATCATTCTCATGTTTCATGAACTCAGGGAAAGCGGCGCATATTTCCGCAATGCCTTCAAACCGCTTGATGATCGATTTTATTTCCCACACAACAGGATCGGCTGCGGCATCATCGTCAAGTTCTTCGATTATGCCCCTGACAAGATTTGCAAGGGCGAGGATATTTTTTCGCAGGGATTTGAATCCGGGGAAGAGGGACAACTGTAAATCAGATGAATTCATTCCGGGCGCAAGCCTGTAAACCCCTTCCGCGCCGCAAAGTTCAAGTGCGCTGTCATCCAGTTTTTCCGCAGAGGAGCGTATTTTTTCCATTGCCGCAGCCATGCTGTCAAGCGGGTCTTCGTTTGCAGGCAGCAGGGCGCAGAGCCTGACCAATAAGCCGCGGCTGTTTCCCCTGCGTTTGTGATAGAGCCTTCCGAGCTGTTTTGATATTCCGGTACGGCTGAACTCCGCTGAAAAGAACGAAGTCGCGGCGTTTTCAATTGTATGCGCCTCGTCGATTATCAACCGGTTAAACGGCGGCAGCACTACCGCGTTTTCATAACCTGCGCCCTGATAACGCGCCGCAAGGTCTGCGAACAGCAGATGATGGTTGACCACTATGATGTGCGCGTTATTCGCTTCTTTTCGCAGTTCAAACACAAAGCAGGATTCCCTCCAGGGACAGTGCTGGCCGGGACACATATCGGCTTCCGAACAGACGCTTGCCCAGATATTTTCAGAGGGCTGGAAGGAAAGTTCGCTGCGGCCGCCTGTTTTGGTATTCATCGCCCATTCGCTTATGCGCCTTAATTCATCATACTCCTCTCCGTCCAAGACCGGCTCTTTCACAGCATCGTCAAGCCGCCTGCGGCAAAGATAATTTCCTCTGCCTTTCATGATGACCGCTTTTACCAGCGCGCCTGTGGCGGAAGCAACCAGAGGAATATCTTTTTCAAACAACTGCTGCTGAAGGGTGATGGTCGCGGTAGAGATTACAACTTTTTCTTTATTTTCAACGGCGAAGCGCACGGCGGGAAGAAGGTAAGCGAATGATTTTCCTACACCTGTTCCCGCTTCCGCCATTGCAAGCGCGTCTTCGTTGAAAGCGCGGATAATGAGCGCGAGAAGATCAAGCTGCGCCTGACGCGGTTCATAAGATGAGAGCCGGGAAGCGACCGCCCCCTCTTCCCGCAGAGCTGCGATGATCTGTTCAGGGTTAAGCTGCGCCGCCAGTTTCTTACCCTATAAGCCCATGAGCGCTATTACTTTAGCGTCCCCAAGGATATTTTCGAGTAACGCATACTCATTCGGCTGGTGGAGTGTTTTATTTGTTTTTGTCCAGACTGCGCAGTCAATACCGGCATTGCGCAGGTATGCTGCCATTGTGCCGCCGCCTGCTCCGTAAGGTTTGGGCTTGACGGGGTAAACTTCGGCAATGGCGGCGCTTAATTTTTGCACCACAGGCGCACCGGCGGCTGTGGGCTTTGATTCCATAAGCTGCGCAAGAGTGTATTCAACAGTTACGCGGTATTTTGCTTCGACCTCCGCCTTTATCCTGTCAACTTCAGCTAACACTGATTTTGCAGAATAACGCGGAAGGACGCGCATATCCATGCAGAAAACATCTTCGCCGGGGATGGTGTTTATGTTCGGGACATTGGCTTCTTTTTTTGTCGGCTGAAAAGTTGAATAATCAGGCTCAAACAGCGGATCGCGTTCGCCGAATTTTTCGGAAAGTTCATGATGAAGGCGCACCGCAAGGTCAGAGGCGGCAAGAAAGGCATTTGCACCCAAATCCGGCATGGAACCGTGAGCCTGCTTTCCCCTTGTGGTGAACTGTATCCACAGTATATTTTTTTCCGCAACTTCAATTAATTCGCCGTTTATGTCCCCGCCGTCCGGGACGAGTACCATGTCGTTCTTTTGAAACAGGCTGCCGTGGTTTTTGACAAGCCAGTCAATGCCGAAAGCCGAACCGACTTCTTCATCGGCGGCAAATAGCAGTTTTATTGTACGCGCCGGTTTCAGCCCCTGAGAAGCGAAAGCTAATGCAGCTAACACCGATGAAACAAGCCCCTGCTGGTTATCTTCCGTCCCCCGCCCGATAAGGCGCGGCGGGTCATCCGCCTGCAAAACGATCCACGGATCGCTGTGCCAGAGTTTTTTTTCACCGGGAGGCACAACGTCGAGGTGGCTCATGATCCAAAGCCGCCCTCGATTCTCGTCTTCGCTGCCTGATATAGCCGCAATCAGATTGGGGCGCACGCCGCCCTTAGCCCGGTCATCGGGCGCGTCATAACGTTCCAACTGTGTAATGCCGTGCGCCTTGAGCCAGCCTTCAAGAAAAAGACACTTGTCCAATTCGCCATCGCCGCCTGAGTCCGGGGAAACGGCGGGGATTTTTGTCAGCCCTGTTTCAAGCTCTACGGCAAGGGGAAGGGAATTGTCTATCCATGAAAATAAACTCTCTTTCATTCTGGCTAAGTTTATACTGAGAGGCTTTTCATTTCAATAATGGGGACAGGTTTACAGATGGCCTTCGTTCAGAATGATGACATCAACGCGGCGGTTGTTCCTGCGGCCTTCTTCGGTAGAGTTTGTTGAGACGGGCATGGTATCGGCAAAACCCGCTATCTGAAAACGTCTTTCCTCAAGACCCAGCGCTATAAGATAACGTAACACAGCCCTTGAGCGTTCAACCGACAACTGCCAGTTATCTTCCCACGGGCCGTTGGGGTCTACATCAACCGCATCGGTGTGGCCTTCTATTCTGAACTTGTACACTCTGTTTTTACTTGGGTCTTTTTGCGGGTTGTCTTTCAGCTCATCAGAGGATAAATATGTACCCAGTCGCAGCAGCACATCTCTTGTTGTCTCAATGTTAATGCGGGCGCTTGCTGGATTGAAAAATGCGTCTGCGGCAAGAGTGATCACAAGGCCGCGCTCATCCTGGGTTACCTTTATTTTGTTGGAACGGATTTCCGGAGAAAAAACGGAGGTTGCCTTGCGCAGGGCTGTTCCCATCTGCCTGCCGCGTTCCATCGAAGGCATGGACATTATTGTATTTCCCAAGTCAGCCTGGCGGCCTGCCGAAAGAGTAAGACCGCCCGCCATTGCGCCGATACCGCCCTGTTGCATGGAAACTGAAATCGCATCCATTTGCGCCTGAGTAACTTCGTCAGGGTTGAAAAAGATGACGAAGAAGCAGAGCATCAAGGTAACCATGTCTCCGTAGGTGGTCAGCCATGCGTTAGGGTCAGGCCCGGATTGCTCCCTCTTTTTTTTCGCCATCAGACTAATCCTTTAACACTTCGGCTTCCAGAGTTTTGCGGCTGACCGGGTCAAGGTATGCCAGAAGTTTCATCGCAAGGATACGCGTATTATCGCCGGATTGAATTGAAAGAATGCCCTCAATAACCATTTCCCGGACATTTGTTTCCTGCCCGTCGAAGACCTTGAGCTTGTTCGCCCAGGGTATCATAAATACGTTTGCGAACATAGAACCATAGAAAGTAGTAATAAGGGCGAGCGCCATGTTGGGACCGATGGACGCCTTATCATCCAGGTTCCGCAACATTCCGACCAGCCCCATAACCGTGCCCAACATTCCAAGACCGGGAGTCAGAGCGCCCCACATGGTAACGATACCCGCTTTTGTTGCGTGGCGGTTTTGCATCTGGCTTAATTCCAGTTCAAGTAGGTCGCGGATAATCGCCGCGTCCGTGCCGTCTACAACCAGACGCAGGCCTTTTTTCATAAATTCATCGTCAAGGTCTTCCAGTTCGTCTTCCAGAGCCAGAAGTCCTTCACGGCGGGCTTTTTCTGAAAAGGCGATCATTTTCTGAATTATGCCCTGCTCATTGAATTGCGGCTGTTTCGTTGTAAGTTTGATGGCCTGGAAAGCCGCCAGAGCGTCAGCCAGAGAATAGGCTATCATAAGGGCAAAGTAAGAACCGAGCAATACAAGGAGGAGAGAGGGTACGTCAAAGAAAGCCAGAAGTGAGTTACCGCTGAGTATTATGGAGCCGACAATCATTATCAGGGCGCCGATTATACCAACAATTGTTCCTAAATTCATACCTTACTCCTGGACAACGCACGGGCATAAGCGCCGGCGGTATTCCACAATTTTACTTAACACATCGTCCACAGATTCCCGTACGATGTGGTGTTTGCCTGATTGCATCACCAGCGTTGTATCGGGGTTTACTTCAATGCACTCAATCTGATGAGGGTTCAAGTAGTATTCTATTCCCGCCAATCTGGTCACTTTAATCATAACATTTTCAGAGAGCAGTTAGCAATGAGCAGTGAGCAATTACAAGATGGTAACCGCTCACTCTGTTCACTGTTCACTGCTGCTTATCTCCCCTTTATTACCGTTTCAGGGTCAAAAGTTCCTGCAGCAATTGATCCGCAGTTTGTATGGTTTTTGAGTTTGCCTGGAAACCGCGCTGGGTTACGATCATGTCTACAAACTGATCCGCCATGTCTACGTTGGACATTTCCAAAGTACCGGCAACGATCTTCCCTTTTCCCGCAATTCCAGAAGGGCCGATATTTGCCGAGCCAGAGTTATTCGACACCCGGAACGTATTGTCCCCGGCTTTTTCAAGGCCTCCCTGATTGGGGAAGCTTGCCAGTGCAACCTGCCCCAGCGGCCTCGTGCTGCCGTTTGAATAAACGCCGGTGATTACTCCCGTTGAATCGATTTTGAAGTTGTCAAGATAGCCCATGGTGCGTCCGTCCTGCTCTACCATCTTGGAAGAACTGGACTCGGCGTACTGGGTTATTGAATTGGTGAACCCGCCGACACTGCCGAGGTTAAGGACAAATTCCTGCCTGACAGGAGTTCCGTCCGGGTTGGGGGTGGCTGTCTGCACATCGTAAGCGACATTCATCTGCACATAACCGGAAGCGCCGGACACATTGCCCGCTCCGTCTTCGGCGGAAAGCAATGTCCCGTTATTGGAAAAGTTTACGATAAAGGTTGTCGGCCCGCCGGCTGCCGGAGCTTCTTCGCCGAAACCGATGGTCGCGTTGGTGGGGTTTTCGTTCTGAGGATCAACAACTACAGCCGCATTCCAACTGTTGGCGGTGCCGGGCACCCTTGTAAACTCGACCTGCAGGATGTGTTTGTCGCCGAATGTATCATAAACGTCAATGCTGGTTGACCATGTTGATTTTATTACCTGATCCCCCGTTGGGTTTTCCGGCAGTTCAGGGATACGCTTGTCCAGGTTACATGCAAAATCAACCATGGTGGTCGCCTTTGCCGGATCCTTGCCGCCGACCGGAATGACAATCTCTCCGACAGGCCGGGAAACGTCAAGCACGGTGTAGCCGTTCACTTCACGCGCCATCCAGCCCTGCACTTTCATGCCGTTGGCGGGATTGACCATGACACCCTCAGCGTCAATTGAAAAAGCGCCTGCTCTTGTGAACAACTGCTTGCCCATGTCATCAAGAATGAAAAAGCCTGTTCCGTTAATTGCGAGGTCGGTGCCTACGCCGGTTGTCTGCAATGCGCCCTGAATGTGGATGGTGTCAATTGACGCGATGGACATTCCAAGGCCGACTTCTTTCGGGTTTACGCCGCCCAAGTCTTCAGTGGGGCGGGCTGCTCCCTGTAGCTGCTGGTAGAGAATGTCCTGAAAGTTGACCCGGTTGCGCTTAAAGCCTGTTGTATTGATGTTGGCAATGTTGTTGCCGACAACATCCATTCTGGTCTGGTGATTCTGAAGTCCGGATACGCCGGAAAACAACGATCGCATCATAAGCTAAAACTCCTTTATGGTTGCACTGTTATCTGCAAATACCCTGGTTACCTGATTCCAGTCGTATAAGGTTCCGTTTACCAGCACCTGGGGGAGATCCCCCCTGTTTACCGCCTGAACCATGCCCTGCACTGTACGCTCTCTGTCGATCAACTCAACGTTTTTTCCCAGCGATGAAGAAGCTTCGGCTCCTACGAGCGTGTTGGTTAGTTTCGCGAAGTCTTTCGCCATCCCCGTCATCTGTTCCAGAGTGGAAAACTGCGCCATCTGCGCGATGAATTCCTTGTCTTCCATAGGGGATGTCGGGTCCTGATAGGCAAGCTGGGTGATGAGGATTTTAAGAAAATCATCCCTGCCCAGATTTTGCTGAGGCTGCCGCGCGGGATTTAATTTTGTGTTAAAATCATGAACGAATTGATTAAGCTGGATTTTCTCGTCCGAACTTAAGACCGATTTAATTGAATCCATACGTTCTCCTATGCTGTTAAGCAAGTACGTTAATTAAACTTGGTCTCTGTCTAAAAAAGACATCGGCCAAAGACACTTCGACTTCATTAAATGAATCGTCGTAGCGCAATGCCGCCGTCCGTGGCGTGAAAGAAGACGCATCCTGTTCCCGTCCGTTCATATCCCTGCCTTCCGCAGCAAGAGACAGATTCAGGTTTGCGTCTGTAAAACCGGAATCTTTGAATGCCTGTTCAAGGGAAGAAACTTCCTTGCGGAAAGCGTTCAAAGCTTCTTCACTCTCGACAACAATATGCCCAGTGATCTTGTTTTCGGCCATTTCAAGGCGTATCTTTACATTTCCCAGGCTTTCAGGTTTAAGGGCAATCCGTATCGTACCCTCACCGCCGTCTTTAAGCGCTATTGAAGCATGACGGACAATATCGCCGTTGAAATTCTGATGTAGTTCCCTTGCAAGCAGATTTTCAAAGGCTTTACCCGCTTTGGCTTCATAAACCTGTTCCGCCGAATTCAGGCTCTGCCCCTGTTCGGGCAGACGCAGTTCCAGTGTCATCTCCCGGACTGTTCCTTCCGTGCGCACTCTGGTTTCGGCTCCGGCAAACCGCATTTCCACAGGCTTCGCCGTATCCGCAGTCCGTAAATCGCGGACTTCAAAGGAAATCTTATCCCGGGATGTTTTATCCCGACGCCTGCTGTCTCTGGCTTCATCAAGTTTGGTTCGCGTTTCTTTTTCCGTCCCAATGTTTTGCGCAACTGAAACTTTTTCACGCGGCTGGTTTTCGGAAACAGGCGTTTCGCTTTTTTCAGGTTTTACAGGCGCGCGGTTCAGCTTTTCGTTTTTTTCGACATTGCCGGAAGATTCAAAAGCAACTGCCTCTGTAAGAGTTGCGGTTTTTTCGCCGGTGAAAGGCAAAACAACATCATTTTCAATTTCTGTCAAATGCGCCGTTTTGATGGCGGGCTGCCGGAAATCTCCGGAGTCTGTGCCGGCTTCTTCCTGCGGAAGCGCCAAATGCGTTGCATCTAACAGCAGGTTAAGATACTCCTGCGGCAGCTCCGGTTCGGAAAGGTTTTTTTCAGGCGCTTTGACGGCAATTTCTTCTATTGAAAACCCAAAGTGCGGCTCTTCCTGTCCGATACCGATGTCTTCTATCCGGAAAACATCAAACTGTTCGCCAAAATCAAATGCCTCAATGCCGGCTTCTTCAATGCCCATAGGCACTTCCGGGTCTGTTTTACGGAGCAGCCCGGCAAGAAGCTGCGCAAAAACGGCATTTTCTTCGTGGTCTTCAGATTCAAGCTCAAGCGGCTCGGCAGCGGCAATCCCCGCCAATGCCGGTTCCGTGTAGGTAGATATGGTTAACGCCATCCTGCCTCCTCATAAAGAAGTTCCGGAAAGCGGTAACCTGTGGAACTAAAAGTTCCCGGTTACAGACTGGGCGGCCTGCCTGCCATTTTACGCTGCAGTTCAGCTGCCCGAACCGGGTCCATCAACGAGAACCAATAGGAAACAATGGAAACTGTCCCTGCGGCTCTGGCGATTTCCTCGGTCTTCCGGATAACGTCGATAGCGTCCTGATCATCCAACGCGGCGATTATGCCCACCGCATTCAACGGGTCCATACCAGTCAGATAACGGGCGTTCTGCTCGACATTTCTGTCCTTATTTTCGGCATCCGCAAGCTGCGCTCTTAGGGATATTTCCCGTTCATCAAGCGCTTTTTCGCGCTCCTCAAGTTCCTGCGCCATCTGCTCAATCGCCCCGTAGCGGGTATCCAAATCCCGCGAAAAGGTGTCCATTTCCATGCTTCGCAGATCAAGGGCTTCCAGGCGCACCAAAAGCCGCTCCGCGTCAAGGTTAAGCAGCTCCCCGGGAGTAATCTTTTCTTGAGTCCGCCCTTCTTTGCCGAAAAAGGGGATATATTTATAAACAGGCGCCAGCACGGATTTTGCGTCAATAACGTTCAGAAAGTCGAACCAAAAGATACCGCCTATTGCCAGAATCGCTATAAGCAGCAAGAGAACGATGGATCTTCCTAACATTTTTTCCCTCCCCAGGATTGTCTATATTATATATATATTTCGGAAAAAAGGGAAGGAATAATGAGTTGAGCTTGACTAACGGTGCCTGACACCTACACTATATGCAGCAAGGGCGTCTCCATATATAGCGTAGGTGCCGAACCGCAGGTTCGATGGCACCTTTTTTGCAGTTGTCAACTCTTGCTTTTTTTGCGATATTCTATGTAATGTCTGACCAGAGCGTTGTACCCATAGATCAGATTTTGCCCCACAAGCTGCCGCTGGTAGCCCTTATGGGGCGTCCCATTTTTCCGGGGATTTTTACACCCATCATGATTGGCAACCCTACCGATGTCAGAGTGGTAGAGGATGTTGTCACCGGGGACGCGCTGATCGGCCTTGTGATGCTGCAAAATGAAACCGACACCCCCGCCATAACCGATTTGTACACTGTAGGAACTGTCGCGAAAATAGTAAAAAAAATTAACCTGCCGGACGGCGGGGTGAATATTTTTATCTCTACCATGAAGCGTTTCAGGGTGAAAAAGGCTCTGCATACTTCCAATCCCATTGTCGCCGCGGTGGAGTACCTTGAAGAAGAGGAAGACCGCACAAGCGAGGTAAAAGCCCTTACCCGCGCGCTGATTTCCGAAATGAAGCAGATTTCTGAGAACAACCCCCTCTTTTCCGAAGAGATGCGGCTCAATATGATCAATATCGATCATCCGGGAAAAATCGCCGACTTTATCGCCAGCATCCTCAACATCGACAAGGCGGAAATGCAGAAGATTCTGGAAATGCTTAATGTGCGAAAGCGCATGGAACAGGTGCTGGTGTTCATAAAAAAAGAACAGGAACTTTTGCGGATACAGAAAAAGATTCAACGCGAGATAAACGAAAAAATTGAAAAATCCCAGCGCGATTATTTTTTGAAGGAAGAACTTAAAGCGATAAAAACCGAACTTGGCATGACCACTGACGCCAAAAGTTCCGACTACCAGCGTTTTAAGGATAAATTTGACGCGTTTAAGTTTGAAGGCGAGGTTAAAGAGATTGTCGATCAGGAGATGGAAAAATTCAACCTGATGGAACCGAACTCCGCCGAATTTATTGTTACGCGCAATTACCTTGACTGGATTGCCGTCCTCCCCTGGGGAGAACCTGCTCCTGAAGTGTTTGATCTTAAAAACGCGCAGGCTGTCCTTGAAGCGGATCACTACGGGCTTAAAGACGTGAAAAGCCGCATTGTTGAATACCTTGCAGTCCGCAAGCTGCGCAAGGACACCAAGGGTTCGATTATCTGCCTTGTGGGGCCGCCGGGAGTGGGGAAAACTTCGGTTGGCAAATCAATAGCCCGCGCTTTAGGGAAACAGTTTTTCAGGTTTTCGGTCGGCGGCATGCGGGACGAAGCTGAGATAAAAGGCCACCGGCGCACCTACATCGGCGCAATGCCGGGGAAAATCATTCAGGGGTTGAAAATCGTAAAGAGCAAAGACCCGGTGTTCATGATAGACGAAATCGATAAAATGGGCGCAAGTTTTCAGGGAGACCCTGCAAGCGCCCTCCTTGAAGCCCTTGATCCTGAACAGAACAACAGCTTCCGCGATCATTACCTTGATATGCCGTTTGATGTTTCCCATGTGTTTTTCATCGTTACCGCCAACACGCTGGACACCATTCCGCCGCCGTTGTTGGATCGCATGGAGATCATCCAGCTTCCCGGTTACATTGACACCGAAAAACTGGAGATTGCGCAGAGGTATCTGCTTCCGAAGAGCCTTGAAAAAAACGGGCTTAAAAAGAATCAGGTTAAATATACAAAGGACAGCCTTCTGCACATCGCCAACGCCTATGCCCGCGAATCGGGTGTGCGCAACTTTGAAAAAAATCTGGACAAGATTCACCGCAAACTGGCAAAGCAGATTGTCGAAAGTGAAGAAGCGGCTCAAGGCACGATCAAGGCAGATACTGCAAGAGAAGCTGCAAAAACCGCAAGCGCCGTTGCCGAAAAAACGCCGCAATATGAAACCAAAGCGGCAAAGCCCGTCCGTTTTTCCGTTGACAAAAAATTTGTTGAAAAGCAATTGGGCAAGCCGATTTTCCCCGAAACAGACATCAAGAAAGCGGACAGACCGGGCATATCGGTGGGGCTTGCATGGACAAGCATGGGCGGCGACACTCTGGTTATTGAGGCGACTTCGCTGCCGGGCAAGGAGGGGCTTACCCTCACCGGCAAGATGGGCGATACCATGAAGGAAAGCGCCGCAATCGCCATGACCGTTGCCCGGAAACTTGCGGTTGAACGTTACGGCATTGACCGTGAGTGGTTCGACCTTAACCACATTCATCTGCATATTCCTGAGGGCGCAACTCCCAAAGACGGCCCCTCGGCGGGCATTACAATGGCTACCGCCCTGCTTTCCCTGATGAGGGAAAAAGTCATTACTGACAAACTGGTGATGACGGGTGAACTTTCTCTGACAGGGCAGGTGCTTCCAATCGGCGGCCTAAAAGAAAAAACAATTGCCGCCCGCCGCAACAAAGCGCGGCACATCATCTTCCCCAAACAAAATGCAAGGGATTTGGATGAAATCCCCGATCATGTCAAAAAAGGAATTGAATTTCATCCTGTTGAACGATATGAAGAAGTTCTCGCCTTAGCCCTGCCTGACTAAAAGCTGTCAAGATATTTTCTTGCGACAGGATCGCCGGAATCAAGTTCCAGCACTGTTCTGAAAAATGCGGCAGCCTTGTCCTTCTCGCCGTTTTTCATCGCCAATACTCCCATGTTGGAAATAATTTTTACATTTTCGGGATCAAGCCTGAATGCGGCTTCCAGTTCCCGCTTTGCGCCCGCATAGTCGCCGCTTTCCATGAGGCAAATTGCAAGCTCGTTCCTTGTGTCGCTGTTAGCGCCGCCAAGTTCAATTGCTTTCCTGAAAGCGGCTTCCCCGTCTGCCCAGCGGTCAAGCAGCCGTAAAGCCCAGCCAAGCAAAAACCAGCCGTTCCACACAAGTGGATAGCGTTCCAGAAAGTCGCGGACAGGGAATAAACTTTCCTCAGCCTTTCCTTCCATGATTAATTGATACGCTTGAGTGAAACTATTGTCATCAAGACCGTTGTCTTTGATTTCCTTTAACTTTGTCAAAATATCAGGACGTAAAAAAAGCACAAAATCGCTGTAATAATCTATCCATTCCTGTTCTGCCTGTCCCTCTTCTATGACCCGCAGCATACCGGAAAGAATCATTTCCACAGACAGATTTTCAAGATCGTTTTCTTCGCTGTATTCGGGAATAAGAACGGGAATGGGTATATCGGGATTAATGGTAAACAAAGTATCTCTTTGCGGGAATCTGAAGTTTTCCGGAACAGGCAGAAAGACAAGGCGGTTTTCTGTCATGGATCAGCAGTATCATCCATCGCGCCGCGGTTATCTGCCCGCGATGAAGTCAGGAAATCGTTAAGGCGTATTTTGAAACCCATGGGGACAACCGCCTCGTCAAAAGACAAACCAAGCGCGACCATTTCCTTTTTGCCTTCAACATTTTCAGCGCGGACAAATGTTCCTTTTATGAGGAATGTTTCTCTTGGATCGTTAAAATCAAGGCGAAGCGCCGCTTCCTTGTCTGTCAGGAATTTCGCCACCCCCATCATAATTACCTTGGAACCGGAAAAGGATAGATCCCGCAATATACATCGCCGTGGAACCCTCTCAATGAAAACAGCGCTTTCGCTTGATACAAGATTTAATTTACGCATATTGTCCACTGACAAGGGAACCCTCGCATCCTTGCGTTTGGCTGAATTTACATTGGCATCCAGAACACGCCCCATTATTTCGATAAGGTCGTCCGGCGGCCGGTTCGTGAACTGGAGGGTCAACATATTGATGTCTTCAGAGCCGCCGTACGGCGCGCTCCCCATTACGCGGGCGGCTACAAAAAAAGTTACCGGATTTGTTTTTTCCGGGGATTTGAAGCAAAAACGCAGACTCACATTGTTATTGGCGCTTTGAAGTTTACCCAGTAATCCGGTTTTCACATTTGCCACAACTTTTGCGTTTTGAAAAGAGGCAGTGTAAACCACACAAGGCCAAAAATCATTTCCGCATTTCAAGTGAACCTGCTGGGTAAAAAGCCCCGTAACCTGGATTATTTCTTTGGTGAAGGTTACGTCTATATGCTTGAAGCGCTCATAGTAAAGCGTGATCTTCTGGCTGGTGAGTACTCCCATGTACTACACTATAACTGGAAAAAGCCAGTCGCGTCAATCACCCGGTTTGGGTATCCGGGCCGCGATTTTAAGGGAAACAATGTACAGAATCACCGCAGCCCAGATACAGCCAAAAACGATGAAATTCCGGGGCGGAAATGTTTCATGAAAAATGAAAACTCCTTCCAGAAAAGTGATGGATGGGGCTAGAAACTGTATAAATCCCATTGTAGTGAGCGGGAGCATTTTTGCGCCATTGGAAAACAAATACAGCGGCAGGGTAGTTACCGCGCCGCATCCCAAAAGCAGGGCAATTACCGGCGCCGGAAGCTCTGGAAGATATGAAAGCCCCTGTAATCCGTAAACTGCCTGTCCGTCATTTCCAAGACTGGAAAAAAGCATCAATAGTCCCAGAGGAGCGGCAATTAAGGTTTCCGCGCCCAGTGATTCCAGCGCAGAAAGACTGACAGTTTTTTTTATCAGGCCGTAAAATCCAAAACTTAAAGCGAGGCCAAGCGAAATCCAGGGCGGCGCGCCGGAGAAGATGGTCAGTATCAATACGCCCGTCATGGCAAGGGCAAATGCAATCCATTGCATTGTTTTTAGTTTTTCTTTAAAAAAAATAAGCCCCAACACAACCGAAACTAAGGGGTTGATATAGTAGCCTACAGCCGCTTCAATTGTATGTCCCGAATTGACAGCCCATATATAAAGACCCCAGTTGAAACTGAGCATAAACGCACCCAGCGTCAGCATAAGAGTCTGCCTTCTGTCTTTATAAAATTTCAGCCATGAAATATTGCGGCGGTAAAAAAGGACAGCGCTTACCAGCAGAAGGGAAAAAACGATTCTAAAACCAAGAATGTGCAGGGAAGGAACTGAGGCGAGCAATTTCCAATATACAGGAAGCGCTCCCCACAAAATGTACGCAAAAACCGCGAATAAAAATCCCTTACCGGATGATGTGTTGTTCATTGTACATTCAGTCTCTATTAATTTGACAACCGCGTCAATTATACGCGTTGATAAGAAATCCTGTTTTCTGTAAACTTGAAATATGCAGCAGATTATCACACTTGGCAGCGACCAACTCCGACAAAAAGCTGAAAAGGTAGAAAAATTTGATGAAGACCTTATAAAGACAGCAAGCCTCATGCTGGAAACTGTAAAGAAGGACAAGGGCGTTGGTCTTGCCGGACCGCAAATCGGATTCATGAAGAGGATTTTTGTTACTCATATTGAAGGCGATGAGGAGCGGATTTTTATCAATCCTTCGATTTTGGAAACCTCACAGGAAACGACAAAAGTTGAGGAAGGCTGCCTTTCAGTTCCCGGCATTTATGCGAAGGTGATCCGTTCCAAATCCATAAAGGTCCAGGCGTGGAATGAAAAGGGGCGGCCTTTTACCATGGAAACAGGCGGACTTCTGGCAAGAGTTATTCAACATGAATACGATCATCTTGAAGGCGTGCTTTTTTTGGATCGACTGCCCGAAGAAAAACGGGACGCTCTGACGGCGAAATTTGAAAAGAAGTCGCGCAATTTGCAACGAAGTTCCCCGCGCAATTTGCAACGAAAAGGAGCGAAAGTTTAAGGTGAGAATCCTGTTCGCCGGCAGCCCTGCCATAGCGTTTCCGTCATTGGAGACATTGTGTATGACGGAGGGAATAGAAATGGTTGGCGTGTTAACCAACCCGGACAGCCCGAAGGGACGGAGCGGCGCTCCACGTCCCACCGAAATCGGGGAAGCGGCGGCAAAAATTTCAGAGCAGGGTAGGGCGGCTTTTCCCGTACTGAAGCCTCAGAAACTTGACGCAGAGACACGGGAGCAGGTTTCCGCATTAAAACCCGATCTGCTTGTCTCATTTGCCTACGGGCGGATTTTCGGTCCGAAATTCCTCGCGTTGTTCCAGCTCGGAGGTATTAATGTTCATCCGAGCCTGCTCCCAAAATACCGGGGGCCGACGCCCATTCAGGCGGCAATTATTAACCGCGAAAAAATAACGGGTATTACCGTGCAGAAGCTGGCGCCGGAAATGGACAGCGGAGATATTCTTGCGCAGGAACAATTGCAGCTATCAGGACGTGAAACCGCAGACACCCTGGGCGCGGTAATGGCGCAAAAGGCGGCGGAAATGCTACCCGCGGCGCTAAGGAAAATTGCCGAAGGAAAGGTTTCAGGAACGCCGCAAAATCACAATGAGGCAAGCTATTGTTCCCTGATTGCCCGTGAAGACGGTCTAATAAACTGGAACAAAAGCGCAGAGGAACTTGAGGCAATGATCAGGGCATATAATCCCTGGCCGCTTTGCCGTACTGTTCATAACGGGCGTGAACTTTTTTTACTGGAAGCAACTGCTGCCGGAAGCGCAAAAAACGATACACCGGGGCAGGTTTTGGGAATAGACAAACAGGCCGGGATACTGGTACAAACAGGAGAGGGGGTTTTGACGGTAACAAAACTGCAATATCAGGGGAAAAAAGTCCTGGAGTGGCGTTCATTCCTGAACGGTGCGCGTGATTTTACCGGTTCAAGATTAGGTTAAAAGAGGAAGTATGGCCAGAATAGATTTGATTACAATTGAAGACTATGTCGCGAATCATTTAAAACTATTTATTTTATCTGTCGCGGGTCTTTTGGTACTGGTGGGTATCATTGCCGTTTCTATTTTCTTTATTGCTGTTCGCGGCGCGGAACAGTGCATGGTTCCCGATGTCCGCGGCAAGGAGCTGACCGAAGCCCTGCTTGAACTTCAGGTAAAGGAACTATACCCCCGTATTTTGTTTCGTTATTCGCAAACATCAAAAGATAAAGGTTTTATATTGGAACAGGACCCAAAGCCGGGAACGATTGTCAAGGCAGGCCGCCGGGTTCGTCTGGTGGTCAGCCAAGGCGTTATCATCAATAAAATTGAGAATTTCATCGGCAGAAATATTGACGATGTGAAAATGGATATGCAAACCATCTATGTTTCATCCGGCGGTATTCCTCTGCTTATAATAAATGATCCGGTAATGTATGATTTTTCAGCCGAAACGCCGGGAACCATTCTGGTACAAAAACCGGAGCCGGGAACGGATATATCCGGTCCTACAACGATGGAATTTGTCGTGAGCCGGGGACAGGAAAACGCCATTATTATGGTCCCCCAGCTTGCAGGGCTTGAGTTCTCGCGGGCGCTGGAATTGATTGGCAGCAGCGGAATAAATTTTGAATTCAGCATAATGGAAAGAACCGAAAATGATGCGGTAAAGGGAGGAACTGTAGTTTCTCAATTGCCGCCCGCAAATACCTCCGCGCCTGCGAATACACCTGTTCAGCTTACGGTAGCGGCTCCTGAGAGACTCACCGAAGGAGAAATCTTCGGACTGTTCCGTTATACGATACCGGCGAATCCCTATCCTCTGGCTGTGCGTCTTGAAGCCCTTCTTCCGTCAAGTGAGCGATTACGTCTTTTTTCAGTGCATTATCTTGGAGGGGAATTTACCGTCCCTTACCGCCTGCCTGTTGGAACTGTTCTCATCTTGTCAATGCTGAACCGTGAACTTTACAGGGAGACGGTGAGCAGATACAACACCATGTAAGGGAAGGATTTTTCTTATTTGTTATATACATTCCAGCTTGTCTTTATCAATGTTTCCATGTCAGAATAACGCGCCTTCCAGCCAAGTAATTCCCGCGCGAGAGCAGCCGAGGAAAAAAGTTTTGCCGGGTCTCCGGCGCGGCGTCCTGCTGTTTTCGCCGGGATTGGTTTTCCGGTAATCTTTCTCGCTGTGAGCAGCACTTCTTTTACCGAATAGCCCGATTCGCTCCCCAAATTGACAACAAGGCTTTTATTGTTTTTTACGATGTAATCCAGAGCCGCGGCATGCCCTGTGGCAAGATCATTTACATGGATGTAATCACGGATGCATGTTCCGTCCGGCGTGTCATAATCATCTCCAAAAATATGCAATTCATTCCTCGTGCCGCAGGCAGCCTCCATGATAACCGGAATCAGATTCGAAGGATTTTGTTCCAACCCTTTGATTCGTTCTTTTACATCGTAGCCCGCCGCGTTGAAATAACGAAGGCTTGCATACCGCCGTCCTTTTAGTTTTTCATACCAGCCAAGAAAACGTTCAATTTCCAGCTTGGTAAAACCGTAATAATTTTCAGGATTGGTTGGATGCTTTTCATCAATTGGAGTGTATTGTGGTTCTCCGTAAACAGCGGCGCTTGACGAAAAAACAATGTTTTTTATCCCTGTCTCGCAGGCGGCATTTAGAATGTTTACAGTTCCGCAGATATTGTTACGCGAATATTTTTCCGGCTTCAGCATGGATTCCCCCGCAGCCTTGGAAGCGGCAAGGTGAATGAGCGCGTCAAAAGCGCGATTTTTCATGGTTTCCAGCAGAGCCGGATAATCGTGAATATCCCCGTGAACGAACTGCGCCGCAGGAAAAAGATTTTCGCGCAGCCCTGAGGAAAGATTATCGTACACCGTACATTTACAGCCAAGCTCAAGGAATTCCGCGGTTACATGACTGCCGATGTAGCCTGCGCCGCCTATTACCAAAATGTTCATAGGAAAAGTATACAGCTAAAAGTGAAAAAAATCCTAGACGGACACTGCCGGAAATGTGGTATTATATAAAGTATACGAGGAGGCAAACAATGCTTGAGTTTACACCTGACCTTGAAATTAACGTGCCGAATATAGACGGCCAGCACAGGGAATTGTTCAAACGGATAAATGACGTTCTTGCCATGGGCGAGAAATCCGCCGGCAAAGAGGAAACGGATAAAACGTTAAGGCTTTTGGAGGATTATGTTGTCAAACACTTTGGGGACGAGGAGGCCTTGCAGAAAAAGAGTGGCTACCCCAAGTACGAATGGCATTGTGAACAGCACAAGCTGTTTCTTGAGGATTTTAAGAAACTTAAAAGCGAATACGAAAAAACCGGTCCATCTATGGAATTTACGCTGCGCATAAACAAATCCGTCATAGACTGGCTTTTGAAGCATATAAAATTCGTTGACACAGAGTTGGGGAAATTTTTAAATTCGAAAACATAGCAAAGACAAGAGCCATCCCCCGTTATGTGCTATCCTTGGGTTTCTTTATCTCGCCATAGGCAACGACTACTGCCGAGTATGCCATCAACGCTATGCTCTCAACTGTCAACGCGGGAAAAGCCACCTGGCGGCACGCCATGTCCTCAGCTGCACAGCCGCCTATCAGAGAATGGGGCAGAAACAGCGCGATGAAGCCCGCAAAGAATATCCCTATCCCCAAGCCCAGATGCGTCTTGGGATCCGTAAACACCAGCATGCAAAGACCAAGCGCCGCTATCAAAAGACCTACGCCTATTTCCGCCTGCGCTGTCCAGTAACAGAGGGGGAATGCTCCTTCCCTGTGCGCGCATATCTTGAACAAAACACGCGGCCCAAGGGCAATCAGCATCCCCAGCACGACGGCGACTATGCCGGTTATTGTGGCTCTTTTCATTTTTACCTCAGTATTGTGCGGCTGACTAACACCCGCATTTATTTGCGTCTTCGCAGCAGGATGCGTCAGGGAGGCAGCCTTCCGCCATAGATTTAGCCGAAGCGTTAATGACAAACACCGTTGACATAATCAGGACGATAACTCCGGCGGCAATCAGCATATACTTTTTCATAAGAACACCCCTTATTATAGAGAAGATTTTACCACGAACCACACGAACTTTTTCTTCGGAATCTTTCCCTTGTTCGTGATGGTTCGTGTTGGTTAGTGGTAAGATTCATATCTCTCTGATACTCCCATAATTCCTTGTAAAAAAACACGGCCTGCTGCCCTAAGACAACAGGCCGCACATTTTAGCTTGCAGTTAACGATGTGTTAGCAGTCGCATTTCACCACAAAATCTTTGTCATCGGCAATGGCGTCAATAAGTTTTTTTGCAAATTCAGTAGAATCGCTGGCCTGTGTGTAGACTGCGCAACCCGTATCATCACAGAAAGCAACTGAGTCCCAACCAGTTCCCCCTGCCTTAAACGTGAAATTGCATTCATCCGAACTGCCAATCACGTCTGTGGAACCCGGGCATCCGCCTTCTTCGCAGCTCGCCAGGATCAAACCGCCTGCCAACAGAACTGCCACCACTCCCAAAACTAAAATCTTCTTCATAAGAAGCTCCTCCGCGGTCTTTCCCGCCGTCAATTATTTTGCCCCTGACAGGGGTATGTCTGACCAGAGAATTCCGGAAAACCCAACCGGGGTTTTTTCAAACTCCGGGGTTTTCTTAAAACCCCAAATCATTTCAATATCAATATATCAACAAAATAAAAACATTTCAACCCCCTTTTTAACTTTTTTTGTAAATATTACTAGTTTTATGTATTTGCTAAAAACAAGGCAAAGTAGTAAAAAATAACACAGTTTTCCTTAATATGAGCCGTTTATCTGGGAGAAACTTATTTTCTGAGTAATATATCTCTGTACTGCATTAGTGGCGATCGTCCCTAAAGCTAGTGGCGATCACCAGCAAGGCTTAGTGGCGATCACCGACAAGGCTTGGTGGCGATCACCAGCAAAGCTTAGTGGAGATCGTCCCTAAAGCTAGTGGCGATCACCACCAAGGCTGGAAAGCGAGTGTTTGGGAAAACCCGCATGAAAGGCTATTTTTCTTCTTTCCACTTTTTAGCTTGTTTTGCTAAAATTTTTATTATTTCATCATGGTCTCTTTGAGATACCGGCTCGTCTTTTATCTCGACTGTTAAGATTTTGCCTGTCTCATCGTCAACAATGTACATTTTCCCGTTTACAGTGTAAATGTCTTTTCCCATTTTCTTACCCCTCGTTTATATTATAAACCTCCCGCCGTTTGTTTTCCAGCGGTATCTACTCCAAATTGTTACATTAATAGCTGGATTATTCACGATAATTCATGGTATAGTGTGGTTGGCGGGGGTAATAAGTTGACACCGTTTGTTTTTTCCATAATAACATGGTAGGAGGATGATTTATGTTAGCAAATGTAAAGATAGACGATAACTTATTGGCAGAAGCGATGAAAATCAGCGGAATGGACACAAAAGCCGCTGTTTTGAATCTTGCCTTAAAAGAATATTTACGGAAAAATAACCTAAAAAAAATTCTACATTACAGAGGCAAAAATATTTGGGAAGGCGATATTGATGAAATGAGAAGTGCCAGATGAGCTTTATACTTGTAGACACAACCGTCTGGATAGATTTTTTTAACAAAAGAGAAAATTCAAAACAAGCGGATGTGTTAAACCGTCTGATAGAAGAGGGTGAATATAATATATGTATTTGTCCAATAATTTATCAAGAAATTTTACAAGGTATCAAAGAAGAAAAAACATTTGAAGAAATAAAAAATATCTTACAAAGTATTATCATGATAAACACCCCAATATTAAAAGTAGCTGATTATGCAGTAGATTTATACAGAGGTTTAAGAAAAAAAGGGATCACTATCAGAAAACCATATGATTGTTTGATTGCTTCATATGCAATTCTTGAAGACATTTATTTGTTACACAATGATTCTGATTTCAGACAAATGGAAAATAACAGTAAACTCAAAGTATATTCTTAATTATCAGGAGATAGCGGGCAGATGCTGCCCACTATTTCCATTCTGTACTTATGTTGACAATTTAGCTCTCTTTGGCTTGAGCAGCATAGCCTGAATGTCCGGCACTTCGCTGAATTCGGCAGGATCAAAATGAGTGTACCAGTCGGTCATTCTTGCGGATTTATGCCCGGTAATCGCCTGTATTTTTTGAACGCTTAAACCGGCTTTCTGCATCTCCGTGTTGCAAAAATGCCGCCAGGCATGGAGGGACAGACCTCTTCTTCTGATTTCACCGGCGGAAAGCCCTATGTTTTCCAGCGCCCTCACAAGCCCGTTTGCCAGATGTTTGTGAGAGACAGGCTTCACTCCGCCGTTATGTGAAAAAAGAAACCCGTCTCCGTTTATTTTTTTCAGTTTTTTGAGGTCAGCGGCGAGTTCAGCCGTCAGGGGGATATGATGCTGTGTTTTTGTTTTTGTAAGACGGTATCCGTAATGATCATACTGCCCGCAGAGAAACAAATGATCGTCATAGACAAACTCGCCCCGCAGCCCCAGAACTTCGCTGCAACGCATACCGGTCAAAGCCGCCAGTTTGTTCGCGGCGTAATGTAAAAAATCATTGTCCCAGACCCTGCGCCAGTTACCTGAAAAGAGAGAGTGAAACTCATCATGCGTTACAAGCTCAATTTCTTTTTTGTTCTCCATGAGCCGTTCAAAATTAAGCAGAGGATCGCCAGAAATAATTTTTTTCTTTGCTGCCCATGCAAGCATCGTTCTTATGACTCTGTAATAACCGTTGATGGTGGAGTTTTTATATCCGTTTTTCAGCAGATGATCAAACCACTTTTCCATAACATCCGAATTGATTTTATCGATCCTCATCTTCCCGAAATACGGAACGAGGTTTTTTTTAACAATCCTTGCGCATTTATCAGCATACGACTGCGTCAGAAACCTCCGCTTTGTCCTGTCTCTCAGATAAACGGATTTTTCCCAATCCCAAAAGCCGGCGGAATATTCCGCGAAAGCGGGAACATTTTTCGTACGGCGAAGTAATTTCCCCTCACGGTTCAAACAGTTGCAGTAATTCCGCGCCGCCGTCTTGCCGGTCTGCCCGGTACTCCACGGCCCCAAACGCACCCCCTCGCTGTTATAGGCATAGTAGTAAAACACCTTCTTGCCTGACAGCAGTTTCCTCGGAAATAACGTGAAATCGTTGTGCATAGTAAACTCCTTTTTATCAAAATTGATAACAATTTTGATAACATCAATTTTTCTGTTTCTTCGTCTAACAAAACCAGCAACGCTAATTCGTTATGGGATAAGTATTTAGCGCGAAAAAGCAAAAAATCAAATAACAGTTATCCGCCATTTGCGCAACCCCGGTTGGGTTTTCCGAAATTCTCTGGTCAGACATACCCCTGTCAGGGGCAAAATAATTGACGGCGGGAAAGACCGCGGAGGAGCTTCTTATGAAGAAGATTTTAGTTTTGGGAGTGGTGGCAGTCCTGTTGGCAGGCGGTTTGATCCTGGCAAGCTGCGATGATCCTGGTCCGGCGTGCGGAAATGCTTGTTGGGATGGGTTTGATGATGATGATTTTGACATTACTAAAGGTGTCCAGGCGTGGAAAGACTGTGCTGAGGATGATGCCGAGCAATACGTCAAATGTATCACCGACAATCTGACTAGTACTGATAAACCAAAATGCAGTTGCTAACACATCGTTAACAGCAAGCTAAAATGCGCGGCCTGTTGTCTTAGGGCAGCAGGCCGTGTTTTTTTACAAGGAATTATGGGAGTATGGAAAAGCTAAAACTTTACTCTCTATTATTTCTCGCAAAGACACCAAGACGCAAAGTTCACAAAGGGAAGATAAAGGATTGGCATTCTTAACCCTTCTTTATTTTCTTTGTGCCTCTGCGCCCCTGCGAGAGGTCTTTTCGAGAAATATTTTAACAAGAAAATTTTAAGGGGTGTTCTTATGAAAAAGTATGTGCTGATTGCCGCCGGGGTAATCGTCCTGATTATGTCAACGGTGTTTGTTATTAACGCTTCGGCTAAATCCATGGCGGAAGGCTGCCTCCCTGACGCATCCTGCTGCGAAGATGCAAACAAATGCGGGTGTTAGCCAGCCGCACAATACTGAGGTAAAAATGAAAAGAGCCACAATAACCGGCATAGTCGCCGTCGTGCTGGGGATGCTAATTGCCCTTGGGCCGCGTGTTTTGTTCAAGATATGCGCGCACAGGGAAGGGGCATTCCCCCTCTGTTACTGGACAGCGCAGGCGGAAATAGGCGTAGGGCTTTTGATAGCGGCGCTGGGTCTTTGCATGCTGGTGTTTACGGATCCGAAAACACATCTGGGGTTGGGGATAGGGATATTCTTTGCGGGCTTCATCGCGCTGTTTCTGCCCCATTCTCTGATAGGTGGCTGTGCAGCTGAGGACATGGCGTGCCGTCAGGTGGCTTTTCCCGCGTTGACAGTTGAGAGCATAGTGTTGATGGCATACTCGGCAGTTGTTGTTGCCTATGGCGAGATAAAGAAACCTGTGGCGAAGAATGGTTAGCGCGTAACGGGGGATGGCTCTTGTCTTTTTTTGTGCGTACTTCGCCGCTTGTTAAAGCGCCTGCTCTTGCAGATTTTTGATAGTTTCCATATTAAGGCCAGTAATTTTTTGTATCATGTCAATGGAAACGCCTTCAGCAAGAGCATTCCGGGCAACAGCCTCTTTCCCTTCCTCCCAGCCCTTCTCCATGCCTCTTTCCATGCCGTCTTCAAAACCTTCTTCAAAACGTAACGCAAGCGCATCTTCAAAGGTCAAGCTAAGCGATAACATACTCATTACCTCCGTACTGTTGCTTCTAAAGAACTCCTTCAGTATATCATGTTTCATGCAGTAGTTTACAGCCTTTTTCATC
>JAIRRJ010000095.1 GCA_031256035.1 Treponema sp.
CCAGACAATCAATGGTCACCGTTATTGCGTGGCAGTCTGATTCATCGGTATATAAACAAATGGAACAAAAATTATTGGGTTAAATATGGTCAATGGTTAGCAGCACCACGGGATCCAGCTATTTTTAGAGCCCCAGAAAAACTTGTGATTCGTCAAACAGGTGATTCGCTTATTGCTACATATGTCAAAAATGGCATTATTTGTCGTGATAATTTACATATTGTCATTAATAATTCAGATCTAAACCTATTTTATTTGCTTGCGGTGATAAACTCAAAGTTATTAGATTTTGTCTATGAGATAATGAACCCAGAAAAAGGTGAAGCATTAGCACAAGTCAAAAAATCTCATGTTGAACAACTTCCTATACCTACTCTTGACCTCTCTAAAAAAAACGATAAAGCCAAACACGACAATCTTGTTTCGCTTGTGGACAAAATGCTGGAACTCAAGCAAAAAGAAGCCACAGAGCCGAACCAGCAGCAAAAAACAATGATTTCCCGGCAGATTGATGGCGTGGACAAAGCGATTGATACGGCGGTGTATGAGTTGTATAATTTGACTGAGGATGAGATTAAGGTGGTGGAGGGGTGAGAGGGAATGGGAATATATACCTCATCCCTTTCAAAACACCGCCTATTTTGGAGGATAAGGCTTATGAACAGACGAATTAAGACATTATTGATTCTACCTGCCTTTTTGTTTGTTATTAGCTGCGTTTCAACACCTCTTTTTGATCAAGCAGAATACGATAGGGCAATAATACTAAAAGTTGAAGTTTTATTGATCTTTGAAAATATGACAAAGGATTTTCATCTCTACCAAGGCGATGTACTAAAAATACGGAAAGATTTGTTGATCATGATGGAGTATGCAAAACGCAAACCTAACGCAGAATTTATTGCAATTAAGCAAGCTGGATTAGCTAAAATCGAGCTTGAAAGACTAACCTCAGGTTTAATTAAGATAATAGTTGATACAGCTTTCCGCCTACTTCTTTAGTAGCGTAATTATTCGAAATAGTTGAATTCTTGAATGATGTTGATGAATTGATGGTAGGCTCAAAAAATTCGGGAGGTAGCCAAAATGAATCGTAAAGCACCGCAGCCATTACAGACTTTACAAATTAACGGAAAAAATGTGACTGTTATTCAAAAAGGTCTCAATAAACCTGCTGTACAGATCATAAATAGACCAGCGCCACCTCCGAAAACCAAAGCGTAGAAACCCCAATGTTTTGGCTTAAATTGGAACACTTGATTTTTCATGATTTATATGGAAGTTCCCCCAATGCCTGATACTCAATTCAAAGCAACACTGGAAATGATCATTGCCAGTGCAGAAGATATTGATTTGCTCATTGGGTAATAGATTTTTATACAAATCCATGCTAAACAAAGCAATGCTAATCCCCGTCACCCTAACCCACGGCGGTATCATGGTGAACTATCAATGTACCGCCGCATGCAGGCATTGCCTTTATGCCTGTTCTCTTTCCCGCAGGCCGGGATACATAAGCGCAGAAACAATTCGCAATGTTTGCACCTTGCTCCGAAAAGCAGGTTGCGTTTCGGTGCATATTGGGGGCGGAGAGCCTTTTCTCAATTTTGAAGGGCTTTTGACGTCAGTTCGTGAATTGTTGTTGGGTGGAGTTAACGTTGATTATGTCGAGACAAATGCCTTCTGGGCGCATGAGGATTGTGCCATTGACAAGCTTCGTGCGCTGTTGAGTGCGGGGGTGAATACGCTCTGTATATCAATCGATCCCTTCCATGTAGAGTATGTGCCTTACGGTTATCCGCTGCGGCTGACGCAGCTTTGTGATAAAGCGGGGATGGGTTATTTTTTGTGGAGGCAGGAATTGCTTCCTTTATTTTCCGCGCTCTCGCCGGAACAAGTTCACGATTATGCGACATTGAAACAGCAAATCGGAGCGGACTATGTCTTGAAAACAGCACGGGCTTATGGTGTTCATTTTGGAGGACGGGCGATCAATATCGAGGAAGATTTCGCGGAGCGGAAAAGTCCGCATTTTGCAACGAAGTTACCCGCGCAGTCGCTAATTGACGGGAAGCTCTGCCGTAATCTGCTTTCAGGAAATCATTTTCACGTGGACATGGAAGGTTATTACAGTCCTCCCGGTTGTACCGGATTGCGCCTGCCGTTAGCTGAAGTGGTCAATGGCATATCCGAAGGAGCTTACCCTGCTTTCGAAGCTCTGTATCACCGGGGGTTAGCAGGGCTTCTTGATCTGGCTCACGATACCGGTTTTGTTGAAGATGACGCTGGTTACACTTCAAAATGCGCTCTGTGTTTTCACGTTAGGCGACATCTTGCCGTGCAGGGTTTTGCCGAACTGGACCTGAATCATTATGAAGAAGCGCTTAAGTATTATTAGCAGATATAGTTAAGGCAGGCAATAAGTAGGTTTTTGCCACGCCGGCCTAAAGCCTCGAAGAGAGGTTTGCGGCCTCGTCAAATTCGCTGTGCAATAAATGTTCTGAAAATTTGCTTAGTAATTCTTTTATCCAATGCGACCATTGGTTCAGCAAGTGTGTTATCAATTGCATCAAATCCGCTCACGGCAACGTCAATGCCGTTTTCGGTATACTTAAACGCATTTGAAAGCAGAGTATTCAAAATTTGTTTAATGCGCAGTTCGTCACCTAACAATTCCAAGGGATTGCATTTTGCGATAAGCGCGTTTTATTGATGTCAGCACTCCGAGGCTTCTATTTTCTTAGATAATCATCCGCAACAGCCACAGCCTCGTCAAATTCGCTGTGCAGTATATGTTCAGCTATTGTGTTTAACAGTTCTTTTGTATTGTGCGACCATGTTTTGTCCCTCAGTTCGGCAAGTATATTCTTCGCAGTTTTTTTCTCATACGCTGCGCACGCTTCCCGGATAGCCAGCAGTTTTTCATTCAGATATTTCCGGTCGTCTTCTGTGTCTTCCGCAGTTTCATCATCCACGGGCTTTATTTTTGTTATAACTTTTTGCAGCTCTTCCAGAAACTCCTGAGTTTTTGACGCGATAAGGCTGATGTTTTTTTCTCTGCCTTCATGTTCCAGAGTTTGCGCAACGGCGGAAAGACTCGCTTCGCCCACATTTGCAAGGGCGCTTTTCATCGCGTGAATGTTGATGATATACGTTTGCAGGTCAGAGTCAGTCCGGAAATTATTTTTATGCACAGTTTCAATGACGGTTAACGCTTTTTCAGCGTCACGCGCAAAAATTTCAGCTAATTGCGGGGCTACGGATTGATTTACTGTAGCGGCGATCTGCTTTTTATCCTGTTCGGTCCTTTCACGATGTGCGGTTTCAATCACTTCCACTGACTGTTTATCATGTATCAGTTTAATCAGAGAAATATTTAACTGGCGTATATCTATTGGCTTGGAAATAAATCCGTCAAATCCGCTCTTTAAGAAAACTTCAGCCTGTCCCGCCAACGCGTTAGCTGTAAGGGCGACAATAGGATGATTGTACCCCATGCCGCGGATTTGCTTTGTCGCCTCAATGCCATCCATTTTGGGCATCATGTGATCCATGAAAATAATGTCATATGCATTGCCATCTTTTATTTTATCAATTGCTTCAAATCCGCTCATGGCAGTGTCGATCTTTAACCCGTACGGAGTCATCAGCCCTTTGGCTACAAACAGGTTCGTTTCCACATCGTCCACAATTAAAACATGACCATACGGCATGGGTTCGTATTTTATCTGTGCCTTTTTTTCCTGTATAATGTTGCTAAGTTTAAACTGTTGCAGGTTTTCCGCCAGCTCTTTGCCTATCATGCCGCTTATACCAATGCCATCGGTCTTTTGAGGCAGACGCACAGTAACCGTTGTACCTTCACCCACTACGCTCTTTACGGCTATTTTTCCTTGCATTAATTCAACTAAGTTTCGCGTAATGGTCATGCCGAGACCGGTGCCTTCGGTGGAGCGGTTGGCTTCCAGATTAAACCGGGTATATTCATCGAATAGCTTGCGCACCTGTTCGGCAGTCATACCCCGTCCCGTATCACTTACCTGGAACACAAGCGTAACGAGAACCGCCCCGCCTCTTCCTATACATTCGGCGTTAACTGTCATTGTAACTTCGCCGCGATCGGTGTATTTAAATGCGTTTGAAAGTAAATTGTTTAAAATCTGTTTTATGCGAAGCTCATCTCCTACAAGTGTTGACGGTATATTCTCGTCTACTTTCAGCTTAAACTCGACAGGGCTGCTTTCATAACGAACGATGTTTAATTGCACAATATCGTTTATGAGACTTGCCGTTTCATATTTTTCAGGAGTCAATTCAAGTTTACCCGCTTCAATTTTGGATAGATCCAGTATGTCGTTTATAATGCAGAGCAAAAGATCGCCGGAATTATAAATTTTGGCAAGCGCTATCCTTATGTCTGTGGAAAGGGTGTTGTTTTGAAGTTGAATTTCGGTAATGCCTAAAATAGCGTTCAATGGCGTTCGTATTTCATGGCTCATGGTAGCAAGGAAGTTGCTTTTCTGCTGAGTTCTTATATCTGATTTTCTTTTTGCCTTGGTGATATGATACAACATGACGCTTAACGCTGATGCGAGCGCGCTTGCCAGCACAACAAGGAACAGAGCCATTTGCCTCACGCTCCTGTAGTATTCTCTGACAGGAGTTACAACGCCAAGATACCATCCGTACTTGATTTGACGGAAAAAGACGACAGAATTTTCTCCGCTGAAGTTTTTTACCCTGCGTTCTGTGATGTTCCCGCCGTGTTCCAGTTCTTCCGCAACAACCGCAATATCGTGATCCATGCTGCCGTATAACGGTACGCCGGGTTCATATATGTAGGGATGGGCAATAACGTCCAGTTGGTTGTTAAGCAATAACCCGTAACTGTTCGGCGTTAATTTTAAATCAAGAGTAGGACTGATGATTCCCTCAATAATAACATCCAGACAGACTATGCCCAATGAACGGCGTTCATTATCGAATATCCGGCGGCTGAAGGTAATAACAGTTTTTCCGCTTAACATTTCCGTATATGGTTCTGTTGCCGCTATTCTGCCGTTAGCTGCAGTTGCTGCTGTATACCAAGGACGTTTTCGGATTACAAAATCATCAGGCGGCGTCCAATTCCGGCCTGATATATATTTTCCGCCGAATTTTTCAAAAAAACCGTATGTGCCGTTAAAACCCGTCATGCGGTCTCTGTTGTTAAGCATAAAATTGGTAATGTCCTGCATATATACCGACAGCTTGTTCTCGTCATCGCCGCGTAGAATCATGGAACGGATCGTTTCAGAATAACCTCCAAGAAATGTTTCCGGTTCCTGAAGACCTGCCAATATTTCGGCCTCTGTGGAAGACAAGGCGTTTTTTGCATCATTTTCCAGATGCTCGCGTTCAATTCTGCTGACAAAGTAATAGCTCAAAAATCCCATCAACGCAAATGCAATTACAATAATTGCTACCTGCACATTTATAAGATTCAGGAGTTTTGATGTCTTTTCACCAGAACGCATTCGAAACATTCGTTTTCACCTATCCTTGAATGCTATTTAAGATTTTTCTGAATACTGTCAAGCAGCGTGGGCGGAGAAAATGGTTTTGTTACAATGCCTGCCGCGCCCAGCTTCGAGGCACGTTCTTCAACAGAAGCATTGTTGGTGCCTGTCAAAAAAATCACCGGAATGCCCGCCAATGCGCTGTTGGCTTTCAACCGCTCCAGAGCTTCGAACCCGTTCATTTCGGGCATCTCAATATCCAGTAAAATCAAATCCGGCTTCATCTTTTCCAGAAGTGAGAACATTTTCGCTGCAGACGGCATGGTCATCACACTGTACTGATCTTCCAGCGCTTCTTCTGCCATTGTCAGGTTTGTGTCGCTATCATCAACTATAAAAATTGTGTTCATAGCGTCCTCACTTTCCGGTGAAATATGAATAATTTGATGAAATAATCAAGGTAGAATATTGAAAGTTGCCTTTATCATACAAATTCACCTATATTATTGTAGACTATTTTGATAATTGATTTTTGTCAAGTAAATAATTGATCCACAACGCTAATTAAGTAATAATTAACCTTAATTATGGGGAAAAGCCGGTATGGCGCAACGCCCTGGGGTTTCTGGTTTATCGAAGTACTTGACAGTTACCAAATGGGAGCGCGTCTTGAACGGGGCAGAACATACGCCAATACCGGCAGAGTGCTTTCCCTGGAACTTGACGCGGGCAGGGTGCTTGCCAAAGTTGAAGGTAATTTCCGTCCCTTTTACAAAGTAACGATAAATTTTCCTCCTCTCAAAGAAGCGGAACAAGTCTACCGGATGATCGAAGGAGACACGCTCCTTCTTGCGCAGATTGCCGCCGGTGAGTTACCCGAAACTTTTTTAAAAAAACTTAAAGCCGAGAGGATTAACCTTATTCCCTCACGCTGGCAGGAGATGAAGAGATCATGCACCTGTCCCGATTACGGAGATCCATGCAAACACATGGCGGCGCTTTATTATATTATCGCAAAGGAAATTGACGCTGATCCGCACACACTTTTCAGGCTGAGGGGCATGGATATTGAGGCGAGATTCGGAAAAACGGCAGTACACAAGATCATGCCGCCTTTTACCGTAACATTTGTGGAAGACGGAAAACCCGCTGAGACAAAACATGAGCCGTTTGAGTTTGAAGAAATTCCTCATTGCGGAGAATTAATCACCGCCCTGCTTCCGCCTTCTCCGCCTTTTTGTGTAACAAATTTTGCCATGGCTATGGCGGAATTTTACCATCACTGCGCAGGTTATTCGTCATGGGAACAGGCGGAGAAAAATGAAAAAAATGCGGCAAATACTGAACATGATTTTTCCCGCTCGGAGTGGACTATTATGTGCCGTAATCCTGGTCCTGGAGCAGAGCCGGTTCTGTTTGCGGATGATGTAAACGGCAATAAAAAAAGATACTCGCTTCTTAATGCCTTTGAACACTTTGTCGGTTTTTCATCCGAAGATGGAACAGCATCTTATTCATTTCTTTTTTACCTGTTTAAATTTCTCAATCTGATTTGTTCTTCCTGCGCGTTTGTTCCCTATGTGTCAACCGGATACGACACATTGAAGATTATCTGGCGGCCTTTTGAAACATTGCCGCCGGTTTCTGCAATGCTTAAGGCTCTTACACTCCGCGAATGCGGGATGCTCAGGGCTTTCCCGCCATTCCGCATCAGCTTTACGGGAAAAAATGTGAATTCTTCGGGACGCCAGTTAGTTGACGCAAAGAGTACGGTTGACCTTCTTGTTTCCGCGTTTTTGAATGAATGGGTTAGGCGAAAATTCCTGGTTTTTCGCGAAACAATCAGCAAGAAAACAGGCGGCGGGAAAGAATACTGCGAAACACTCGATCTGTTTTTTACAGGAATTACAATTGATATTTCTTCTCCGGCAAAACGTTCGCTGCCGGCAGCAATCGACAGGTGGCTTTCTGTGTTACAGATAAATTTTGCCACATATCGTTACAGCCTGAACATAAAAGATTTGCACAAAAAAGACGAACCGGGTAACACTCTTGATTTTGCGCTTTCCATGGATGTTATTTCTGAAAATGAAGAAGGGATAAAGAAAACCCCGCTTTCAAAATGCAGAGATTTGGAAATACTCCGTGCGCCTGTGGCATTGTCAAACTATTTACCTGAGATTCGCGAACTTGTTTCTTCACCATCATCGGCGCGCAGCCCGTCCGTGCCGCTTTCCGAAGCGCGTCTGGTTGCGTTTCTCGATTCCGCCGCTCCGCTGCTGAGCCGCCTTGGATTGAAAATAAATCTTCCCAAAGCCCTTGCGCGTGAGCTGAAACCACGGCTTGTGGTTAAAGGAAAATCTGTGGGAGGGTCGCTGGTAAAATACCTTGATTTGAATACTTTGCAGGATTTTGAATGGCAGATAGCTGTCGGAGATGAGACATTGTCTCTTGATGAGTTCAGGGAACTGGTCAGGCAAAAACGCGACATGGTTCGTTTCAGGGATGGTTTTATTAAAATGGACCCGGAAGCCTTTGCCCGGCTTCTTAAACAGGCGAAGAATTCAACGCCGAACATAAATGATTTCTTGAAAGCGCATTTTACAGGCGACAGCATTCTTGCCTTTGATACCCGCGAAACAATTAACAATCTTTTCAGGGAACATGATTTTCCCGTTCCCGAATCTCTTGCCGGAGATTTGCGACCGTATCAAAAGCGGGGCTACAACTGGGTGTGTTCACTTTTGCTTTCCGGCTTTGGCTGTATACTGGCGGACGACATGGGGCTGGGAAAAACAATTCAGTCCATTGCCGTTTTACTGCGGCTGAAAAAAGAAGGGCTTCTGGGAGGAGGCTGCCTTGTCGTTGCACCGGCGGCGCTTTTGAACAACTGGGAAAAAGAACTGAGCCGCTTTGCGCCATCGCTGGATGTGTCGCGGTATCACGGGTACAACCGCCGCCTTGACCGGAAGCGGGATGTTTTTCTCACTACCTACCAAACCGCGGTTCGTGATGCGGAGAAATTGAAAAAAGAAACTTTTTCCCTGCTGCTGGTGGATGAAGCTCATTTGATGAAAAATGCCGAAACCCGCGTATCGCGCACGGTTAAGCAGCTCCGCTCCAAATACCGGCTGGCTCTTTCAGGAACTCCGGTAGAAAACCGCCTTGAAGATTTTCGTTCTCTTTTTGATTTTATTCTTCCCGGTTATCTGGGCAATCCCGCTGATTTCAAAGAGCAGTACCGCATCCCCATCGAAGTTATGCGAAACCGCGAAAAAGCGGAATCACTGCGGAAGATCACTTCTCCCTTTCTTCTGCGGCGGCTTAAAACCGATAAAAAGATTATAAAAGATTTGCCTGAAAAAATAGTCGCCAATGAATACGCAGTGCTGGAAAAAGAGCAGGCGGCGTTATACGAAAGTGTGGTTTCCGAATCAATACGAAAATCGGAAAAGACCGATGCAAAAGAACGCTCCGCCCTGATTCTCTCCATGCTCACCTCACTTAAACAGATATGCGATCACCCCAGAGTTTTTGACAAGGAAAGCCCCGCCGTTTCACAACTCTCCGGTAAGACGCAATTACTCCTGACGTTACTCGAAGAGATTCTTGCCAACCGTGAAAAAACACTGATTTTCAGCCAGTATGTTGAAACCCTTGACTGCCTACAGCGGATAATCAAGGCGGAACTGGGAGAGGCGGCGCTCGTCTATCACGGCGGCCTTGGGCAGAACGCGCGTTCGGAAACCATCAACCGCTTTCAGAGCGATCCCGCGGCGCGGATACTGCTGGTGAGTTTAAGAGCCGGCGGACTGGGACTGAACCTGACTGCGGCAAGCCGCGTTATTCACTACGATCTGTGGTACAACCCCGCCGTGGAAAATCAGGCGACCGACCGCGCCTTTCGCATCGGCCAGAAACGCACGGTCTTTGTCCACCGCTTCATTACCAAAAACAGCTTTGAAGAAAAAATTGACGCAATGATCGCCAGCAAACGCGAACTTGCTGAAATGACCGTCAACTCAGGTGAATCCTGGCTTGCTCGCATGAGCCATGATGAACTAAAGGCGCTTTTTGAAAGGTAACGCCCGCCAACGATTGCCTGACACCCACACTATTCACAGCGGGGCTTTGCTGGCACCTACGCTATATACAGCGCAAGTGTCAGGCACCATTCTTAAAAGCGTAAAAGCAAATCCCACGGGCGACTTTTCGAACAGGATGAAAGCGGTGGTGGATACCGTGTTTGAACTGTCCATGGGTAAAACGGGCAACAGAAAAGCCACACTGAACCATAAGCAGACCATATTGCTGTTCGATTTTGTTTCCAAAATGAAAGCGGGGCCAACAAAGAATTTGTTGACCCAACGGGGTTGAAGAATCCCTATAATCAATATTTATCATATAAGACATTCCATAAATTTAAACTCAAAGCATCCTTTTTAGGTAAAATATAAACATTTTTATATGAATCAATTTGGTCTAACTCATTTTTATTTATATTATGTTCTCGTAATATTATTTTTATATCTTCTTCTGTAATTTTTTTGTCAAATTTAATTTTTTTTATTATTTGATGAATCATATCATTAATAAAATAAAATGATTCTAATTTTAAAATATTATTATTAGATAATATATTAATTATTAAATTTATTATGTATGGTTCATATTGAATATCTTCTCGAATATCATATAATTTAGTCTTTTTCGGGTTTAGATTAATAATTATATGACTAATATCTCTTTTCTTATCATTTTTTTCTCTTAATATAAAACTAATTATCTCATTTGATAAATTATTTATATAATCATCAAAAATCACCGATTTAATATATAGTCCAGTAGATCTTTCATAATCTTCTTTAATATTAATCAATCTAAATTCCACTGAAGTATTAATAATTGGCTTAAAATGTATTATTTTGGTTACTTTTTTTACTAATATATCTTTATAATTTAATAATTCTTTATATTTTTTATCATATTTTATTAGTCTAAATGAAGCTCTATAATAGTAATCAAAATCTTTTGTTTTTAGGAAAAAATAATATTCAAAATAAGACATGGTATATGGAATTATATCTTCATATCTTTTACATAATCGTTTATATTTCTCAGTTTTAATATCAAATTTATTATTTCTCAGAATAGAAGAATAAAATACATATATCTCAATATTTGAGAAAAAACTTTTATTAGAAGGAAATACATTTTCGTTGTTAAATAAACTATTGATCAAATAATTTTCATAAACGTTATATTTATCAATAAATTCGTCTTCTAAATCTTTTCGACTTGAAGCAGTATCATTATAATCTGATTTCATTAATAAATTAATAATTGCCTGAACAAAAAGTAATAATATTGATATAATAGTTGGGATTATTGTTCCAGATAATAACGACAATATTATTAAGAAAATTACTACTAAAAACAATAGAAAAAATAATAAAAAAACCCTTAAAAAATTATATCTATTAAGTACAATGTTTTGTCTCATATAAATTCCTCAAAGCACCAATGAAAACATTCCTTCTTAATTAAATCTTGGAAACACCTGCTATATTTTCCAAAATCTCTTATTTTTATTGATAATAGTATATTTATATATTTTTGTCAATCAATTTGTTTTAAAATATCTATTATTATGGGTGAAAAATAAAAAAAATAGGTGGAATACTAAAATGATTAAGGAAATACTATATAAAACAAATTTGCTGGACTTACCTTGCTGTTGTCGCAGGTAATAGGGCATTGCGTAGCAATGACCCCTGCCCCAAGTGTGGTAGGAACAAAACACCTCAAAAGGGAACAGCCAAACGCACTCGCAGGGTATAGATGAGCAAATTCTACATGTTCCGTGCTGAACAAATCCATCTCAACAAAAAATGAGGCTTGCGATATGAATCAAGCCGTCCGCGCCGCGATCATAGCGGTGTATGAAACGGCTGCAGAGCATCCCCGGTGTCGGTCCCATAGTAGCTTATGCCTATATGGCGCACGTTGGGGACGGCAGCCGGTTCAGCAAAGGGGCGCAGGTAAGCAATTATATTGGGTTTGTCCCTCGGCTGGACTACTCAGGGACGATCCATAGGCAGGGGCATATTACCAAACGGGGCAACGGGTATTTACGCGGCTTGCTGGTTCAGGCGGCGTGGACGATGGTTCGCTGCAATAACGGCGGGGCATTTGGGGCAAGGTATAAATATATAACGGCGTATCATGGCGAGAGTAAGAAGAAGACGATTGTTTCGTTAGCCAGCCGTCTGACGGAGCTAATGTACTCGGTACTGAGGAACAAGACCGAGTATGAGCTTCGGCAATGGAAAGGGCCGGAGGGTAAAGTGCGGTTGTTGACCGGGAAAGAATTGTGTGCATAAAAGGAGCAGGGGCGGTCAAGGGGAAATAATAAAATTCCCCTTGACTAAATCATAGGAGGCACCGTTCTGCTGTTAAAACCTGAGCCATGATGAACTGAAAGCGCTTTTTGAAAGGTGATTTGCATGTTAAGCAGCATTTTATTCCACATTTTATTTTCATAAAACACATCAGAAACAAAAAAAATCGCGTTTTCAGTCTCAGCAAATGCGTATTCCCCAATTTCGCGAACGCCTTTTGGAATGGTTATACTTTTTTATCGTTATCTATGCTGATATGACCGGCATTACGATACGGTTTTATGTTTAACCCTATGTCCTGATGATCGTAATATTCCCGAATACCGCAGTTCCGGTTATGTGCAATTCAGGCGTGTCGGCATCTTCTGTTTCGACCGGGGCAAATATGCCGCCCATGACGGGAGTCGCTTTTGTTATCACTCTGATTTTTTTTGAAACATATATTTCGGTAAGACCGAATATTGATTCGACATTCATGACGGTTTTTCCCTTTGGCAGATCGCTTACCTTTATCTGGTTTGTGCCGAACACGCAGACAAAATTTCCCGCGTTTCCGTTTACCGGTTTTACATCCGTACTGCGCCATGAAAATATTGCTATTATCTCTTCTCCTTTGCCTGCGGGTAACGTTAAATCATTGTTTATGCCTGTCTGTTTTTGAAAAGCCCTCAACTCTTTTTCAGAATCAATTTTGTTAACTTTGTCTATCATTTGTTCGTATTCATCCAGGCTGATGACACTCCTGGAATACTGATCCGAAAGGGCTTCGGTTAATTTTTCTTTTTCCCTGATTACGTCTGCCATCATTTTTCCTTAACCGGCGTTAAGTTTCATGTCTCCCGGTTTTATCAGCCCCTTACGCACCATGATTTTCGCGGCAAGCAGGCTTATGATCACGGGAAGAATAAAGTGCAGCACGGCGATTTTTATCAGAACCTCTGCGCTCACGCCCATGGCGGATATAGTGCCTATCTGCCCAACAAGCCCGCAGCTTCCCATGCCCGCTCCTACAGGTATATTTTTCATCGGCAGAATAGTAGTCGCAATAGGGCCAAGCAGCGCCCCGGCGACAGTCGGCGGAATCAAAATAAACGGATTGCGTACTATGTTTGGCACCTGAAGCATTGATGTTCCCAACCCTTGAGCCACTATTCCCGATACGCCGTTGTCGCGGTAGCTTATCGCCGCAAATCCGACCATTTGAGCGCAGCAGCCGACAGTCGCCGCTCCTGCCGCAAGACCGCCCAGATTCAGCATTATGGCAATTGCCGCGCTTGAAATCGGCGCTGTCAGGATAAGTCCCATACTTACCGAAACAAGAATCCCCATCGGGATAGGTTGAAGCTGCGTTGCTATTTCAATTCCCGAACCAAGCCACTTCATAAATTTATCAATGGGCGGTCCCACAAAAATCGCAACCGCAACGCCTGTCAACAGAGTAACAATCGGCGTTACGAGAATATCAACTTTTGTTTCCTTTGATACCAGCTTGCCGATTTCAGCGGCTATGAGCGCCGCCAAATAGCAGCCGACAGGTCCACCTTCCGCCTGAATTGCCGCGAAACCCACTGCCGCAGATGCAAAAATTACCAATGGCGGAGCCTGCAATCCGTATGCTATCGCTATACAAATTGCCGGTCCCATTGCCTGCTTTGCAATCTGCCCGAATTTGATCAGGAATTCTACGCCTGTCAGATCCCCTGCTGTCTGCACAATCACTCCGACAAGCAGCGAAGAAAAAAGCCCCAGCGCCATTGCACCGGTAGCGTCAATAAAATACCTTCGCACCGATACGATTACATTCTTTCGTTTAAGAAATTCTTTAACTCTCTCACTTCGCAAAATTGACTTCCTCCTACAGTATTAACACAAATGTTCCAATCGTAATTAAAGCGCCGCCGATAATTGTCTTTATTGTTATCACTTCCTTAAGTACGATGAACGCCAACACCATTCCGATCACAAGGCTGAATTTATCAACAGGCATAACTTTTGACGCCTCTCCCAACTGCAAAGCCCTGTAGTAACAAAGCCATGAAAGCCCGGTTGCGATACCGGACAATACCAAAAAGAGCAAACTTTTACGGCTGATGTCCGCTATGCCGCCCTGTTTTCCGGTTATGAAAACAATGCCCCATGCCATAATCAAAACAACGATAGTGCGAATTGCCGTTGCCAAGTTTGAATTTACATTTTGAATTCCGATTTTAGCCAGTATTGACGTTAAAGCGGCAAAAACCGCTGATAATAATGCGAATATAATCCACATGAAATTATTATATTGTACAATGCGGCATTGCACAATTGACATCCTTCGCCTTTTTTCGTAATATCAATTACACTAAAAAATATTTTTTTCATAAGGAGCCAATTATGGCACAACACCAATTTCAGACTGAAGTAAGCCGCCTCTTGCATCTTATCATCCACTCCCTTTATTCCAACCGGGAGATTTTTCTGCGGGAGCTTGTTTCCAACGCCTCTGACGCACTGGACAAGCTCAAGTATCTGACCGTGGCGGATGAAGCTTACAAATCGATTAGTTTCGACCCACGAATCGATATTTCCTTTGATAAAGACGCAAAAACCCTGACCATTTCCGACAATGGAATTGGCATGAACGAGGCGGACTTGATTGATTCACTGGGGACAATCGCCCGTTCCGGCACAAAAGCCTTTCTGGAAAAACTTGCCGAAGACGCGAAAAAAGATTCAAACCTTATCGGCCAATTCGGGGTGGGTTTTTATTCGGCGTTCATGGTTGCCGAAAAAATCGAAGTCATCAGCCGCAAGGCACCAGAAACCGCCGCGTGGAAATGGTCAAGTGACGGCAAGGAAGGTTTTGAAATAGAGAGCGCAATGCGGGACTCGCAGGGTACAACGGTGATTCTCCATCTCAGCGAAGAAGGAATCGAATATGCCAACCGATGGTCAATCGAAGACATCATCAAACGTTACTCCAACCATGTGGCATTCCCGATTTACCTCACCTACGATGAAAAAGAGTGGGATGATAAGGGCAAGGAAAAAAGCAGCAAAACCAAAACCGACAGAATAAACTCAGGCACTGCGCTCTGGCGAAGGGCGAAAACCGAACTCAAAGATGATGACTACAACGAGTTCTACAAACAGTTGGGACATGACAGCGATGCTCCGTTACACTACATTCATACCAAAGCTGAGGGAACTCTTGAATACTCAACATTGTTCTACATCCCGAAAAAAGCGCCCTTCGATATGTTCAGCGTGGATTACAAGCCGGGAGTTAAACTCTATGTGAAGCGTGTGTTTATCACCGATGACGACAAGGAACTGATGCCCACATGGCTGCGTTTTGTACGCGGCGTGATTGACTCCGAAGACCTGCCCCTCAACGTGAGCCGCGAGATTTTGCAGCAGAATAAAATTCTCATGAATATCAAAAACGCTTCGGTGAAAAAACTGATTTCCGAATTCAAGCAAATGGCGGACGCCGCCGTTTCCGGCTCTGACGAAACAAAAGAAAAATGGGAAACTTTCATCGAACAGTTCAACCGCCCGCTCAAGGAGGGGTTGTATCAGGACTTTGCTAATCGCGATGCAATTCAGGAACTCGTACGCTTCAAAAGTACAACGGTTGAAGGTTGGACCAGCTTTGCAGACTATGTCTCCCGCATGAAAAGCGACCAGAAGCACATCTACTACATCACAGGCGGCGATGAAAAGACATTAAAAGCATCGCCGTTACTGGAAGCCTACCGCGCCAAAGAAATCGAAGTCCTCATTATGGACGATGAAATCGACGATATTGTGATTCCTTCCCTGCACAGTTACCGCAAAGAGACACCCGGTACTGATGGGAAAACCGAAAGCCAGACATGGGAACTAAAAGCTGTAAACCGCGCCGGAGCTGACGAAGAGTTAGGTGAAAAGAAAGACAAAGCCGCCGAAAAAGAGGCAAAGCCCGTCATTGAAAAATTAAAGAAAGCTCTGGGCGACCGCGTAAAAGATGTTAAACTTTCCCGGCGCCTTCACGATTCGCCGTCCTGCATTGTAGCTGATGAAAACGATCCCTCGATACAAATGGCGCAGATGCTCAAAGCAATGGGTCAGGCTTCAATGACCGACATCAAACCAATTCTTGAAGTAAACGGCGATCATCCCATTGTGGCTGGCCTCAAGAACATTGACGATGAGGGGCGCATCGCTGACACGGCGGGAGTGCTGCTCGATCAGGCGCTTCTGGTGGAAGGGGTAAAACTGAAAGACCCGGCGGATTTCGTAAAACGGTTGAACCGTTTGCTGGCGGGATAATGTCCAATCCACTGCTCTCCACTCTTGTCGGACTCAAGGGCAATCCGCGAGCCTGCATTTACACCGAACCCCTTTGGGGTCTTTCCATGATGCTTTGTCTGCCCTATGCCTCGGTGTATATGCTGGCGCTGGGTTTGAACGACACTCAGGTAGGTTTTATTGCGACCATTTCCATGCTTTCGCAGGTAGTATTTGCGTTTTTGGGCGGCCCGATTACGGACAAAATGGGCAGAAAAAAAGCGACAGCGGTTTTCGATTTTATCGCATGGTGCGTTCCCGCACTAATCTGGTGGCGTGCGGAAAATTTTTGGTTCTTTTTTGTCGCCGCCATTCTTAACGGTTCCATGAGGGTAACAGCCAATTCATGGAACTGTCTTTTGATTGAAGATGCCGAAAAAAAGCACATAACAGGGATTTATTCTCTTGCAATAGTCTGCGGGCAATTTTGCGCTTTCTTTGCGCCCATTTCATCCATACTTGTTTCGCGGCTGACTCTTGTTCCGGCTATACGCATACTGTACATTAACGCCTTTGTTTTGATGACGCTTAAAATCATCATTCTTTATTTCGCTTCAAAAGAAACGAAGGTCGGCAGTATGCGGCTTTTGGAAACCAGAGACAAAAATATTTTTCAGCTTGCGGGCGGTTACAGAGGAGTGATAAAAATAATCCTTCATTCCAGAGGCACCATTTTTGCTCTGGTAATTGCAGCCCTGATCTGGATAGTGAGTATGATAAACACTACCTTCTGGCAGGTTATAGTCAACAAGAAACTTCTGGTTCCCGATGCGATGCTCCCCATGTTTATGGTGTTAAGATCAATACTCGCTATTTTATTTCTCCTTTTTGTTATGCCAAAATTAACCGGAGGACTTTTAAAAATTCCGCTTGTTTTGGGTTTTGCGTGCTATTTCGTTGGGCAGGGTCTTCTCATTCTTGTTCCTGTTGACGGAATGGTGAAGTATCCCCTCCTCTGTCTGTCGCTCGTGTTTGACGGCTTCGGTTTCGGCGCCCTCAGTATGCTGGCTGAATCCCTGATCGCGCTCCATGTAAATCCCGATGAACGCGCCAGAATTATGGCTATCCAGCACATGCTCATCATGATGGCAACAGCCCCATTTGGCTGGATTGCCGGGATTCTTTCCGATGTATCAAGAAACCTGCCCTTTGTGCTTAATCTTTTTATGATTGCGGTAGGTGTGCTGATAACGTTCATTTATTACCGTAAAAACCCGGATCATTCCGCTGAACTGCACGGAGCTGCCGCAGAGAATTGAGACGACATACCACCCGCCACGAATGGCAGGCGGTATGTTGCTCGTCATCTGTACAATTCCGCCTGTTATCTGAAATTAAAACTGTTCCCTTGCATTGACAAGAATCTGTGCAGTTTTTACATCCAGGGCTTTTACGGTCAGGCGCTGGGTATTTCCGGAACCGGTTATGCTGCCGGTTATTACAATATTGGCGCCAAGCATATTTCCTACTGAAACAGCAGTGGAATCGCTCACTTCACCTGACATCTGAAAATTCTGTTCCTCCCGGATTCTGTCCAAAGCGTTCCGGTCAACAATCTTGAACTTGCCCGCATCACCTAACTGATATTCAATTTCATCACAAGCAAATGCGGCATTCTCCCGGTTTTCCCGGGTGTTCGAGGTTATTTCCAATACCGCGATGACTGAATTTCTTGGTAATTTGGCTACTAAATCTCCGCAAATCAGGTCTATTGCCTTGTTAAACCCTTCGCTTCCTCTGGTCCGGTCAGGCTGAACAGACTGGGTTGACGAACTGCTCATTGCTCCTGTTGGTGTCAATGTCACAATCTGTTGCGCTTTAGGACCAGATATCCACAAAAATGCAAAAACATTTAATAATAAGCCTAAAGCCAAGTTAGCCCCTTTCATTTCTTTCTCGGCATTTTTTGTAGCAGGATTGTAACCTTCTTTGGCTACAGCTATTCTTGTGTTCTTTCCCACAAAGTTGGATACTTTTTTACCGGCAATAGGTGTTACTCCGGCCATTTGGCCATCAATAGTTACACTTGCACCCACAATTTGCATCCCGCTTGGATCAATTGCAGCTACCATCATCATTGTTGAACTCACACAACCGTTGAATAGAATCAGAATCATTACGATACTGATTACTTTGACAAACAATACCTTTCTTTTCATCATTGTAGAAAAACTCCTTTACGGTCTTTCCCGCCGTCATTTTTCAACATTCATAACAAATGTTGTTGCCAATTTTGGTAAGTCCAAATTTGCCCATCTTCATGGGCAAATGTTCAAAAAATGCTCCATGATTTTATAATTTATAGCGCAATATTGCCCTATATGTCAAGTGGAATAAGCCAAATTTGCTCTTTTTTTGACGTAAAATATCATTATGAACTTCTGGATGAGGCTGAAAGCTGAAATCAAAGTCAAAAACACAACCCAGGAATGGATTGCAGGGCAAATAGGCGTTCCTTTTGGTACATTCAGAAAGTGGATGACCCGTAAAACCTACCCCAGCATAAAGGAAGGAGTTGAGATAGCGAGACTGCTTGAGACCTCAGCAGAATATCTGGCAACTGGGGTTGAAATAGAGAACTTTAGTGATGCTGAACGAAAACTGGTGGTCGCTTACCGGAAGCTCAGTTCCGCTGACCGGGAAAATGTCATGTTGGCGGTAGATGCCTGGGTGGGAAAAAGCGAACTCAGGCAGATTTGCTGAATTTCTTGACATGAGAATCTACGCCTAAGTAAAGAAAAAACAGTATAATAAATCCATGGAAATAGTAGGAAATCTGAAAGACATAGTAAGCCGACAAAAGAAAATTGCCATCGATCTTGAAGCGGAGTACCATGCTCTCGAAGACAGCGATTTTATCAAAGAGAATACTTTGCTTAAAACAGAGATTGATAAAATCCGTGCGGATTTTGAAAAACTGAGCGGCAGTATATCAGAACTTGCCGGAGAAAATTCAAGCCTGAAAAATGCCCTGTACGAGCAAATCTACAATGAAAAAATAACAATTATTGATGCTGCCGCGAAAAAGCTTGATATATATTTTCACTCAAATATAGACGGTGAATTAAACAAGCTGACAGCTTTCGAAAATGACGTGAAATCACGGATAAAGACGATAAGAGAAACTCTGGCTAAAAATGCTGTTGAGACGCAGGACGAAATAAACGCAAAACTTGCCGAACTGTCCACCTTGCTGGACAGAAGATTAACAGAGGCGCACGCTAATGCTGCGCAGGCGGCAGGCGCTTTTTCGCAGGAAGAACGCGAACAATTTGAAGCCCTTAAAAACGAACAAATTACCGATGAGCAGATTCGCGCAGTCGCCAAGAAAAACAATTTTGAAAGATTTGTCGGCTTGAATATGCTGAACGTGATCGGAATATTCCTGCTGGTCGTAGGCGCCATTGCCGCGATGCGTTATTCATACATGAGGTTATCCGACCTGTTTAAGGGGGTGATGATTTTTGTTCTGGGCGGAATAATGCTCACCGCCGGGGAAATCCTGAACCGCAAGAAGCCTAATATTTTCTCGCTGGGAATTTCCGCGGGAGGCATCGCTATCCTGTATGTCGCATTGGCGACAAGTTATTTTGCTCTGCATATTCTTGAAATGTACCCCGCCATCGCTGTGTGCATACTCCTTACGGCGGGGGCGTTTGTTTTATCAACCCGCTACAATTCACAAGTTATCGCGTCATTTGCGCTGGTTGGCGGATATTTACCGGTGTTTTCAATCGGTTCAGACGATACAATCATATACGGAGCGATGGTATATTTCGCAGCGTTGAATCTTCTTGCGCTGATTATTTCATGGAACAAAAAATGGCGCGTATCGCCCTTTATCGGACTGGTGTTGAATATTGCCGGAACCGCCTACATTTGCCTGTGGTTTCACGAAGCCGGAAACACAGCCAGAATGGCAATAACGATTCTTTATGTCGCATTTGCGTTCTTGATCTACACAGCCATACCAGTCGTCAGCACATGGCGCACCGGGAGTAAATTCCAAAAATCAGACGTGGTGCTGCTGGCGATCAACACTTTATTCAGCAGCCTGATCATGTACGGAGTATTTTACCGTTTCGAACTGGATGATTATGTTGGGCTGCTCGCCGCCGCATTTGCAGTGTCTTATTTTCTTCTTGGCAGGTTTATCGACAGGAAATTCGCCGCAGACGTGCGTCATACAACAGCGTTATTTTATTTGACGGGGCTTGCCTTCGTTGTGCTGATAATACCATTGCAGTTTGGCAGGGCATGGCTGTCGCTTGGCTGGCTTGCTGAGGGCGTACTGCTTGCCGTGTACGGGATTTTGAAAAACGAAAAAAGATTTAAGCTGACGGGCTTTATTATCAGCGCATTGTGCTTGTTTGCCTTTGTTGTATTTGACTGCACGCAGATGGATCATTTTTTGTTTCCCTGGAAATATTTGGCGATTACTGCCGGAAGCTTGTTGATTCTTGGCGCATACATGTATAAAAAAATGACGAACGGCGAGTTTGTTTCGGTATTCAAATATTTTGCGCTTGCAAATTTGTGGTTATATGTTATATACGTCATCGGGAAAGCGGGGAACATACTATCCGGCATTTATCGCAGCCAGCCAATATGGCACATTAATTACCTGATTTCCGCAGCTTCGATAACTGCCACATTTCTTATCGCGTATGTTATCCGGCGCATAAAAATTTTATCAAGTACAGGAATTAAAGTATTTTCAATCATAATGCATATCATCGGTATTTTGTGGCTGTTTGTCATTAACCAGACCAATACGCCGGTTGCCTCGATATATTTCAGAACAACCACGCCGGAACTTGGCATCACTCTCGCGGGAACGCTTGTTTTGGCTGTTTTGGGCATTTTGTCTGTTCTTTCACTAATGGACATCATGAAAGTAATTGTTAATGATCGAAAACTCGGTATTGAATGGTTCCCGCTGGTCATCTCATGGTATTTTATCATTATACTTACGCAAAATTTGATAACTCAATACAGGCTGTCTTTTTCCAGCATGGTCATCAGCATCATCTATGTATTGACGGCGCTTGCATGGATTGTATTCGGCTTTATGCGCCGTTATGCTTTTATCCGCCGCTTTGGTTTGGCTCTGGCGATTTTGGCGGTAATTAAATTATTTTTAATTGATTTGCGCAATTTAACCCAGGGGTATAGAATTGTGTCGTATTTCGCGCTAGGCATATCGCTGATAGCGATTTCATTTGTGTATCAATATTTCAGCAAACGGCTGGAGCTGAAAGAGGGAGTATCTGTTCATGGCGCATAACTGCGGACGAAATAGCTTGCTGCTGCTCCTGATCTGTTCCGCCCTGCCGTTATTTGCTCACGATGCGGAAATAAAGATGGAGGGTGAAAACAGATACAAGTCAATTCGCCTAACACCGCAGATTTATAATGCCGCAAACTCAAACTTGTCCGACATTCTGATAAAAGACAGCAAAGGCGAAAATGTGCCTTACTTCATCAATTCAAATTCTCAAAAGACTCAGTCAAACAGGGAAACATATCCATTGATGCAGATTAATTCGTATGTAAAGGATGATTTTTTTTATTTTGACTATAAGCTTGTCGCCATACGGAACAGCGACACAATTGCAACATCCATCGAGTTTCTTACCAGAAACACAGATTTTGCCAAAGCTGTGAACATCTACGGCAGCTACGACAATATCAACTGGGAATTTGTTCAGAGCGATACATTGTATTCCGTTGACGATAAAACAAAACTTACCATTGATTTTGCACGTCCGCAAAAAAATACGCATTACCGGCTCCGGCTTTCAAATAATCTGGAAAGAATCTCCTTTTATAAAAGTGATCTTGTTTACAGTATTGAAACGGTTGAAGAAACCCATTTTATCGAAAGCCTTATGCCTGAATTCAGTATTGAGAACGAGGATAAAAAAACAAACATCATTATCGAGGGCTTAAAAAATTTACGTCTTTGTGATTTTACCGTTCACACAGACACTATGTTCATCAGAACCATCAGTGCGCCCAGAGGAATTAAAAAGGAAATTTATAATCTGTCCATAAACGATACCTCCTGCCTTGATACAACAGTTCCGCTTAACCGGCATATTTCAACAGGTGATACATACACCGTCACGATTACAGATGCTGATGATAAACCCTTAAATATCACAGGTCTCACTGTACGGTATTATGCCGATGACATTGTTTTTGAAGGAAGTACGGACAAAGTTTACACGCTGGAATTCGGCGCAAATCCTGAAAAAAAAGCTCCCGTGTATGACATCGAGCGCTACAAAAATGAGATTCTGAAGGGTGAAATTGACAGGCTCACAATAGGCGAATTACGTTTTTCCGCAGTGGAAAAACCGAAAACTTTTCCTGTAAAAATTATTTTTAACATTGTAATTATCGCTATTTCGCTGTTGTTGGGCGCGGTGATTATATTAAGGCTGAAAAAATGAACAACCCCGCCCTAAAAGGCTAAACTTGGCCCACAGAATACCGTAACAACTCACTTTTTGGAGGAAAAGCCGGCATGTCTCTCTCCAAAGCCGCCTGAACCAACGAAAAAATACCAAATATTACAAGTTGACACAAACCGTTCCAAACCATACACTTAATATTATGAATATATCCACATATACGGTTAAGCCGAAGCTTCCCCCAGTCTTAAAGCCGCTTGAAGAGATTGCCCGTAATCTCTGGCTATCATGGAATTATGACGCGATTCAGCTCTTTATCAGGCTGGATTATGATTCTTGGCTCATGTCCCAGCAGAGTCCGGTGCGAACTTTGGGTATGGTAAGCCAGGAACGGCTTGCGCAGGCCGCCAAGGACGATTCCTATCTGGCGGCTCTCAAGGAAGTTTATGACCGTTTCCAAAAGTATAAAAAAGGAGAAACATGGTACCGCGGCGGCCACAAGGATGTGGTAGCGTACTTCTCCATGGAATACGGCATGGACGCATCCCTTCCCATCTATTCCGGCGGTCTTGGGATTCTCTCCGGTGATCACATGAAGACCTCCTCGGACATGGGTCTGCCTCTTGTCGGTATCGGGCTTCTGTACCGGCAGGGATATTTCAAGCAGATGCTGAACGCCGATGGTTTCCAGCAGGAAAGCTATCCTGAAAACGACTGGTACAATATGCCGGTTGAACGGAAAAACGGCAAAGACGGTCAGCCCTTAAAAATTTCTGTGGATTTGGCAGGCCGGCAGGCTGTCGCCCAAATCTGGGAAGTGAAAGTAGGCCGCTCTTCTCTATACCTCCTTGATACAAATATCGAAGAAAATACACAGGATATCCGCAATATTACCGCAGCCCTGTACGGCGGGGACAAAGAAACCAGAATGCAGCAGGAGATTTTGCTGGGTATCGGCGGCATCCGCGCTCTGCGGGCTTTGGGGATCAATCCCGCGGCTACCCACATGAACGAAGGTCATGCGGCATTCCTGGGGCTTGAGCGCGTCCGCGAAATCATGACCGAAAAAGGTTTCTCTTTTGAAGAAGCGCGGGAAGCGGTTTGGCCGACCAATATCTTTACAACCCATACCCCGGTTCCGGCAGGAAACGAGCGGTTCGATCTGCAAATGATGGAAAAATATTTCCGCTCATGGCCGCAGATACTCGGTATCTCATGGAAAGATTTTCTCGGTCTCGGCAGAGTTTATCCCAGCGACGAGCGGGAAACCTTCTGCTTAACCGTACTGGCGCTGAAAATGGCGGCTTATGCCAACGGCGTCGCCAGACTGCACGGCGTAGTTTCACGCGAAATGTGGAAGGGGCTCTGGCCGGGTCTGCCGCTTAACGAAGTTCCCATCGGGCATGTTACCAACGGCGTTCATCCAAGAACTTGGATATCCTCCGGCATGGTTGATCTTCTTGATCGTTATTTCGGTCCCCACTTTGAAGACAAGCCCACCGATCTGGCGATTTGGGATCGTATGGATCGTATTTCCGATGAAGAACTGTGGCGTACACACGAGCGCCGCCGTGAACGGCTGGTCGCCTTTGTGCGTGAACGTATCCGCGAACAGTACAAGCGGACAGGCGCAGTGGAACGCCGCATTCGTCAGGCTGAGGACGCTCTTTCACCCTACGCTTTGACCCTCTGTTTTGCGCGCCGTTTTGCCACCTACAAACGCGGCAACCTGCTTCTGAGGGACCCGGAACGTCTCCTGAGGCTGGTCAGGGACAACGACCGCCCTGTTCAGTTGATTTTCGCCGGTAAGGCGCATCCCCACGACATGCCCGGCAAGGAACTTATCCGCGAGCTTATCCACTTTGCCGATAAATACGATGTTACAAGCCGTATCGTTTTCGTTGAAAACTACGACATTAGCGTTGCGAAATACCTCACCTCCGGCGGTGATGTGTGGCTTAACACACCCCGGCGTCCGATGGAAGCGTCCGGTACAAGCGGCATGAAGGCCGCCATGAATGGCGTACTCAACTGCTCAATCCTGGACGGCTGGTGGGACGAAGCCTATCAACCCGAAGTGGGCTGGGCAATCGGTCACGGCGAACAATATCAGGATGAAAAACTCCAAGACGATATTGAAAGCAAAGCCCTGTACGATCTTCTGGAAAGGGATATTGTCCCCATGTTCTATCAAAGGGGACATGACGGTCTGCCCCGCGAATGGATCAAACGGATGAAGGACTGCATGAAGAATATCGGGCAGTCAATGTCAAGCCACCGGATGTTGATGGATTATTCGAATATGTTCTATTTCCCGGCGCTCAAGAATTACCGCCGCTTCATGAAGGACGATTATGCGGAAGCAAAATCTCTGGCGGCTTATTTCGGTAAATTGCAGCAATCATGGGACAGCCTGAAAATTGTCAAGATAGAATCCAACGCCAAACCAGTGATGCAGCGCGGCGATATGCTCACTGTAACCGCCTATCTTGAGCTTGGCGGTATATCACCCAATGATTTACATGTTGAACTTTACCATGGCAGGGTGTCGAACCAGAGCCGCGATATTTCCGGCGCAGGCAAGGCAGAGATGAAATGGGTCAAAAACGAAGGCAACCTCAATCTGTATCAGGTTCGCATAGAATGTGTAGATACCGGAATGCAGGGGCACACAGTGCGTATCATGCCGAAACACGACGCGTTGATTCATCCCTACCGCTGCGGCTTCGTAAAGTGGGCTTAAAAAACCTTTAGGGTTTCATTGCAGTTTTGCCTTTGACAAATTGCCAAGGGCAAAATCTGCACCACTTAATTGGCAGTATCCTGGAAACCTGCCTTAACAAAACAGTGAGTATCCGGTGCCTTCATCATACAAATACCTTGATGTCATAGCTTCGCTGTTTGTAGCCATTCTCATCGTAAGCAACATCGCGTCCTCGGCGAAAATTGTTGATGTTGGGTTTTCCCTGTTTGGCATACCGCTTGTCTTTGACGGAGGGACGCTGTTATTTCCCCTCGCCTATGTGCTGGGAGATGTATTGACCGAAGTCTACGGGTTCAAAGCAGCGAGGCGGGTAATCTGGACAGGTTTTGCGGCGCTGGGGCTTTCCGCAATGGTTTTTTTCCTGCTGAGGATTCTGCCGCCGGAAGCGGCATGGGAAGCCGAAACCGGAAGCGCCGCGTATAATGCCGTCCTTGGAGGAATGAGTTCCGGCGGCATTGTGCTTGCAAGCCTTGCGGCGTACCTTGCGGGAGAATTTTCCAATGCGGTGGTTCTTTCAAAACTAAAAATAAAGATGAAAGGACGCCTGCTCTGGGTCAGAACAATCGGCTCTACGCTGGTGGGAGAAATGCTGGACACAGTGATCTTTGTGCTGATAGCAACTGCTGCCGGAGTTTTTGGATGGAGCCTTTTCTGGCCGCTTGTGATTACGAATTATCTGCTGAAATGCGGCATTGAAGCGGTTATGACGCCTCTTACCTATTTGTTATCGCGCTTTTTGAAACGGAAGGAAGGTATAGATGTGTACGATCTGGGAGTTAAATACACCCTAATTTAGTAATAGAGCGCATCTTGCAAAAGCTTCCATTAATTAATCATGTTGACGCTTGGTTTCACCTCAATATAAAATAATATGCGGTCTTGATGAGGCTGCCATTATGGAGGTTCAGATGAAAAAGATAATTATTGTTTTTGCCCTTGCTGCGATTTTAGCAACGGGTACGGCATTTGCCGATCATCCCGACGGTTGGGGTGTTGGCATAGTCGGCGGTTATTATGGCGGTTGGGAAGGAGGCGGTTATCCTCATTTTGGCTTATCGCTTAAAGTTCCTGATCTTCCTATTTTCTGGGGTATCAATTTGAACATCAGCAGCTATTACTTTGGTCTTGGCGTTACAGGCGATTATTATTTCATTGACAAGATATTGGCTCCGGATATTAATTTGCACTGGTTTTTGGGTGTTGGCGGCTGGGTTAATTTGGGTATATGGAATACGGGAAATAAAGATGGTGGTGTTGCTTTTGGTCTTGGCGCACGGGTTCCCATTGGATTAAGCTGGCAGCTTGATTTGGGCGGGTCGCCCCTTACTTTTCTGGAAATATTCCTTGATGTAGCGCCCAGCCTTGGGGTATATATTGCTCCGGGCTTCCACTTCCCCGCAGGCGGCTGGCCAATTGAATTTGGTCTCCGCCTCTGGTTCTAGACATTCTGACTGTTTTACCTGAAAGCCCCGGTTAGCCGGGGCTTTTTTCTTATTTGCAGAAGATTTCGTAGAGCCGTTCAAGGTCTTCCATTGAATAATAGTCGATGAGAATTCGCCCTTTGTTGAGATCGCCGTCTATGACAACTTTCGTTCCAAGTTTGCCGATAAACTTATCCGCCATAGCGTCAATTTCCGGCGGACGCTTTTTCTTGGCATCCGGTTTTTTTTCTTTGGCGTCTGTTGTTACCGTGTTTAATGCTGCCGCCCGCTTTTCAGCTTCCCTGACAGAAAGAGCGCCCGCAAGTATATCCTTGTACAATTTTTCCCTTGTCTTGACATTGTTCACCGAGAGCAAAGCCCGCGCGTGTCCGGGAGTAACGCTGCCCTGCTCAATGCTTTTTTGGATTTCTACGGGTAGCTTAAGCAGCCGCAGCGCATTGGCAACGGTAGAACGGTTTTTGCCAACCCTCGCCGCCAGTTCGTCCTGTGAAAGGCCGGAAAAGTCCATCAGGTTTTTGTAAGCCGCCGCTTCTTCAATCGGGTTCAAATCGCTGCGCTGGATATTTTCAATCAGGGAGACTTCCAGCCGCTTTTGGTCGGTGTATTCGCGGATAATCACCGGGACAGTCTTCAGCCCGGCAAGCCTCGCGGCGCGTGTTCTGCGCTCACCGGCGATAATGATGTAAGAGCCGTCTCCCGCGTCAGCCGCGATTATTGGCTGGATTATGCCGTATTGCGCAATAGAATCCGCCAGCTCCTTCATTTCAGTTTCATCAAAAGTTTTCCGGGGCTGTCCGGGATGGGCTGCAAGCTTATCAACCGGCAACTGAGTAATGCCTTTTGCTGAAACAGGGGATTCGCCGCTGCTGCCAGCGGCGGCGCTGTGAGTTTTTGTTTTGGTATGCGTCAGATTTGCATCCGGCGAATGGTCATTCGTTGGAGCATCATCGTTATTGTAGAGCAGGGCATCAAGGCCTTTTCCAAGACCGGCTTTACGCATTTGTTCCTCCGGCATTGTTGCGGCGTATGAATTCCTGGGCAAGAGCTTTATATGCCCTTGCGCCCGGGCATTGCGGATCGTAAAGGGAAATCGGCATCCCGTAAGAAGGCGCTTCTGAGAGCCGGATGTTCCTCGGTATGATTGTGTTAAAAACCGTATCCTTAAAATGAGCGCTGACCTGCTTAATCACATCGTTGGCAAGCCGCGTTCTGGGGTCGTACATTGTAAAAAAGATGCCCCCTATTTTCAGAGACGGGTTCAGGCTTTTCTGGATGAGCTTGGAAGTTTCCAAAAGCTGTTTAAGCCCCTCCATCGCAAAATACTCGCACTGCATGGGGATGAGCACGCAATCCGCGGCGGCAAGGCCGTTAAGCGTAAGCAGTCCCAGGCTGGGAGGGCAGTCAATCAGTATATAATCGTATTTGTCCCTGAACGGGGCTAACGCGTTCTTCAGGAAATAATTCCGTTCCTTTTGATCGATAAGTTCCACCGCCGCGCCGGAAAGATCGATGGTGGCGGGAATAACCTCAAGATTTTTAATTTCAGTCTTTCTGATTGCCTGCTCCGGCGCCGCTTCACCGGAAATCAGTTCGTAAATCCCCGGGCTGGGCGGTTTTGTCCCGATGCCGCTGGTAAGGTTTGCCTGCGCGTCAAAATCAATCAAAAGCACGGACTTTCCCGCATCAGCCAGAAAAGCGCCGATGTTGATTGCCGAGGTAGTTTTCCCGACCCCTCCTTTTTGATTTACAAAGACACAGATCGCTCCCATAGATGATAATGTAGCAAATTGGCGGAATAAATGCTATTGAAATGTGAGGCAACGCGCCCCCTTGCCAACTCCCCTCACCCAGTGATAAAATAAAAACAGGAAGAAAATATGGCTATGAGTGAAAAGAAACAAGCAAGACAACGTAAAACCCGTGGCTACATTCATGATTTTGGCAAGTTTCTTGTAGACATCTCAAAATTGGCATTTGGCAGCTTGGTACTTGGAACAGCTATTCGATGGGATATTCCTCATAAAACCCTTTTTATTGTGGGGTTAATATTTACATTTGTTATAGCACTTGCCGGAATTTTGCTGGCAAGAATAAACGAGGAGAAGTAACATGGATCACCCCTTTTTCATGATTGTAGTTGCATTGGGAATACTTGCCGCACTGGGTATTATTGGCTTAATCATCAGTCCCTTCTTGAGAGACAAAGAGCAGCCTGAAGTCTAATATCGATACCCTCCCCAATAAAGCGTCATAACCCCTTGCCAACGCCCCTCATTCTGTGATAAAATGTACTAACAATGCAAATATTGTAAATTTAGTTGCAGAGGAGGCATTTCCATGCTAACCTTAAAAGAGCAGTTCGCAGTTCGCAGTAGTCCACTGTAAGCCGTTATTCGCAATTTTTGTAATTACGCTTGTTTTATGCATCCTGTCCTTGACAGGATGCTTCACTGACTGGACAGGCGAAGGAACAATTGTAATCAATTTAGGCGGCGGAAGCGAGCGTTCTGCCGATAAAATGCCGTGGCCTAAAAGTAACGATGATCCCATTCACAGGAAAATAGAATATGAAATCACACTCAATGGAAACCCGATAGGCAGCAACGTAAAAGCAGGCGAAACTATCAGGCAAACTGTTCCGGCGGGAACTTATACCGTAATAGTAAAAGCATTCCTGACCGACAAAACGCTGCTTAGCCCTGATGGAATTCGTTTTCATTACGCGACAGGCAAAAAACCCAATGTAGTCGTAAAGCCAGGGCAGACAGCGCAGGCAGACATAACAATGTCGGGCGAGGGTTTCTGCAATGACTGTAAATTTGAAACAAGAGAACCCGGCTGCACGGTAAGAGGAGCATTAATTCAAAGTTGCAACAATACCAAACACAACCACAATGGCAAGGAACACCCTCCCCATAAAATGCCTGGGCATCTTTGGAGCGATTGGGTAGAAACAATCCCGCCTGAGTGCGAAAAAGAAGGAAAGGGAGATCACTATTGTTTGCGCTGTGATTTAATCAAGAATGGCGACACTATTCCCGCGCTTGAACACATCTGGGAATGGATAGACACAACCCCCGCAGACGGAACGCAGACAAAAACCTGCTCACTCTGCGGAGCGAAAGACGGCACACGCATCACAGGCACAAATTGGACAGCCGTAACTAACAGCACCTTTAGCACACAGCAGAATATCTTTGGCATCGCGTATGGCAACGGCAAGTTTGTAGCAGTTGGTGATAGCGGCAAAATGGCGCATTCAGATGACGGCATAAACTGGACAGTCGTAACAACCACCACATTCGGACAATTAATCTGCATCGTGTATGGGGGCGGCAAGTTTGTCGCCGGGAATAATGCTGGCTGGATAGTATATTCAACTGACGGCATAACCTGGACAGCCATACCGGCTGGTACAGGCGCGGGTACAAGCACATTCGGCACATTGACTATCTGGCGCATCGCTTATGGAGACGGCAAGTTTGTCGCCGCTGGGTCAAATGGCAAGATGGCATATTTAACTGACGGCATAAACAACTGGACAGCCGTAACAAACACCACATTCGATAATGATATTAATATCGTTTATGCCGGTGGCAAGTTTGTCGCCGGAGGGTCAAATGGCAAGATGGCGTATTCAAATGACGGCATAAACTGGACAGCCATAAATAACACTACATTCGGAACAACGTATGTCAGAGGCATCGCTTATGGCGGCGGCAGGTTTGTAGCTATAGGGTTTAACGGCAGGATGGCGTATTCGGAGTAGGGAGCAGTGAGAAAGTGAGCAAGGAACAGTGAGCAGTGTGTGTGAGACAAAACTTTCGGACACCAACACTGCTCACTGACCACTGATAACTGCTAACTGATTTAACAAGGAGGTAATGCGGGACATCAAATATATTTACAAAAGCCGTGGCTATAAAGCAACGCAACGGTTTACACCGTTTTGAACGGCGGGCAGCACTTAATAGAGTTTCTATTCTTTGCCCGCTGAAAACTGACAATGATTTTCAAGGAGTAAACAAATGAACTTGAGTTATGGGAACAAATTACTGCACCCGCAGGGTGTAGCTGAGCGAATGCCAAACGTTCCGGCGCCGGACACGGCTTCAAGACGAGTAAATGGAGGCTGGCTTCAGCCAGCCGTCCGCGCCGCGGACAAAGTGAGGTATGCTTCCACTTTGGCGGAAAGGAGTGAAGTATGAACTTGACTTACGGCGTCAAGCAAGTGATGCACCGCATCCGCGTAAAACTCTATCCCAACTACCTGCCCGGGTATGAAAGCACCTTTATCGCGCGTACCGACAGCGAAGCCAGCCTTGCCATTGAGCAGGTCTGCGTTGCCATGAGCGAACGCGGCGGTTTCAAGGGCGACTTCGGCGACTGTGTGGAAAACGTTAAAAGGTTCCTGAGAGAGACCGCCTATCAGCTTTCGGACGGTTTTGCCGTTAACATGGAATACTTTGGGATTTACCCAAACCTCGGCGGCACCTTCAGCACGGAACACGACAAACCCGACCCCAAAAAGAACCCCCTCACTTTCCGTTTTCGCCCACTCGCCCCATTGCGTAAACTGGCGGAAAGCATCGTCATAGTTGTCGAAGGGGTTGCCGATCCGACCGGCTACATCGATGAATACCTCGATGTCGAAGAACAGGCAGTTAACAGCATCTATGTCCCCGGCAACCAGTTTGTGCTGACAGGCCACAGAATTAAAGTTGTAGGAGACGACCCGTCCTGCGGCGTGTACTTCGTTCCCAAAGACAACCCCGCCAAAAAGGTCAAACTGGCGCGCCTCGCGGAAAACAGCCAATCAAAGATAATCGCAGTAGCCGCTGACACCGAGCATCAGCACAACCGGATCGAGATTATTACACAATCATCCCCTTCCGGCAGCGGAAGTATCCTCAAGACCCCCCGCCTCATAACCAGCAAGTTTACACTGGAAGCCGCTTAAAAGCGCAGCGTTGCCCTGCCCCGGCGCAGGGTAACGCTCTGCCCCGGCGCGAGGTATCGCGCAGCCCCAGCGCGAGGTGCCGCGCAGCCCCTTGCGCGGGGTGTCGCGCTGGGAAAGGGCGGGGTGCCGCCCAGCCGCAGAGCAAAGTGTGGTTTGAGCCGGGATTAGGGGGCAGCCCTTGCTTTATGTTGCTTTTTTCTTCTATGATATACTTGAAACATGACCCTTATCTTCTGGTAGATATTTTGCTTGAAAAGCATATAAATAAATTTTTGCTTATAGGGTTCGATTTGAAAGGAAATCTACTGGAAGTTATGTATAATCTAGTGGATGAAGAAACAGCCAACGTTTTTCATGCAATGAAATGCCGGAAGGAAATGTACAAATATCTTCCAAGGAGCTTGTGATGCCGATATTGACAGAAGAAGAAGCGGAAGCCCTTGATGAACTACTGACTAACACGATCCCGGAAGTAAATCCGAACGTGGAGGGTCCGTTTATCAAAAATTATCGCCGTGGCATGATGGTCGCACTTGATCAGTTTTCTGCCCAATACCTGCAATCAAGAATGTTGGTTACAAAACAGACCCCGGCAGAATTGATTAGCGGCATGATTAGAAAGGAAATAGCCGCTGTAGTATAGGTGTCTGCCAAAGGAGCGACCAGTGACCGATTCTGAAAAACTGAACGATGTTCCAATTAGTACCGTGGATTCTCCGTCCGTGGTGCTTGAACTTATCTATCAGCTTAAAATAAAAGACGTTATGACCAGTGCGGTTCTTACCGCGGCAAAGAACCAAACCCTGCGGTATGCAGAGCGGCTCATGCGGGAAAAACATGTGTCGAGCATTCCCATTGTGGAAGGGCGGCGTCTAATCGGCATTGTTACCACCGAAGACATCATTGACGCTCTGGACAAGGGCTATATCGAAGAGCCGGTGGAAAACCGGATGAGCAAGGATGTAATCAGCTTGCAGGATGATATGCCTCTTTCTTTTGCCATTTCATATCTTGATAAATACCGTTTCAGCCACTTTCCCGTGCTGAACAAGGATCAGGAACTGGTGGGCATTCTCGGTTCCAGGAATGTGAGCCATACCCTGCTGATTGAGATGAACCGGGAAGTTCTCAGGCTTGAAAAACTCCACAAAAGTGCAGACCCAAGCGTTCCTTCGGCAATCGCTGAGATGGAATTTACCACCGCGCATTATGACTTTGAGTCGGCGGGCAGGGCTTCCACAGAAATCAAGAAGGCGCTCAAGCAGCGCAACTTCAATCCAAAGTTAATCAGGCGCGTAGCCATCGCCAGTTATGAACTGGAGATAAATCAGGTTGTCCACTCCAACGGCGGTGTTATGCGCTGTTCAATACTGCCGGACAAGGTGATAATCGTTGCCGCAGATACCGGGCCGGGCATCGCTGATGTGAATAAGGCGCTTCAGGAAAGCTGGTCTACCGCGACCGAATATGTCCGTTCCCTCGGCTTCGGCGCGGGAATGGGGCTTCCCAACACAAAGCGGGTCTCAGATGAATTTTCGATTGAATCCGCCGTTGGCAAAGGGACTACAGTGCGCTCGGTGGTGTTTGTCGATTCAACCAAAGAAGAAGCTTAAGAGGAGTTATTGTGAAAATAAGTGAAATGGCTGCCGCTCTTGGCGCGGAAATCTGTCAGGGTGAATTTGAAGATGTCGAAGTGAGCGGCGCTTATACTTCTGACCTTCTTTCGGATGTGATGGCTAATGCCAAAGACGGCGGCGCGCTTATCACCATTCAGGCGCACAAAAACACTGTGGCAACTGCGACACTGGTTGACATTTCGGTAATCGTTATCTGCAACTCCCGCCCCTTCATAGATGATATGCTTGAAGCCGCAAAAAAATCAGGTATCGCCGTTATCCGCACAAAAGAAAACCAGTTCACCGTATCGGGCAAATTATGGAAATTATTTAATGCTGGCGGATCTGCATAACCACTCCTGCCTCTCCCCTTGCGGCTCACTTGATCTTTCACCCCGGTTCTTGCTGGAATTGGGAGCCTCCAAGGGCTTAAGGGTCATGGCGCTGACAGATCACAATTCAAGCCTGAACTGCCCAGCCTTCGCCAAACTCAGCCCGCAGTACGGCATCATCCCAATCTTCGGAATGGAAGCCTCCACCAACGAAGAGATTCATGTCCTTTGCCTGTTCACCAATCTGGAAGCGAGCTTGGCTTTCAGCGAATACGCATATTCGATACTGGCGCCCTTCCTCAACAATCCCATGAAGACCGGCGATCAGGTTTATGTTGATGAAGACGACAACATCGAAGGCGAGGTTGAGTATTATCTGGTCAATCCGCTGAATGTCTCCGTTGACGACATAGGCGCGAAGGTCGGCGAATACGGCGGGATTGTAATTCCCGCCCACGTAGACCGTCCCGCTTTTTCCATGACCAGCCAGCTTGGCGTGCTGGTGAAGGGGCCGTGGTCTGCCCTTGAGTGCGTCCGCATCCCCCCCGCCATGAACGGCGCGCCCTTGAACACTTTTGGTTATCCGCTTATAACTTCGTCTGACGCACATTACCCCGAACACGTTGCCCGCCGCCCCTTTGAACTTAATGTTGCCGCGGAAGAACTGCAACCCGGCGGAAACGGGACGGAAGCGGACATGGAAGCATTCAAGCGGGCTTTGGGGAAAAGACCGAAGTAAATCAGACATTTCTGCCGATAATAAAACGATGAAATCTCTTTTTTCCGCCATTTTGGTTTTTTGCGCCGCCTTTAGCGCTATGTCGCTCTATGCCGCTCCCCTTGAAGGAGGGTTCTCCAAGGCGCCAAAAACATCGGCATCGCTTGATGAAAAAGTTCAACTCTACCTGGAAGCGCGTTATAGAGTAATTGACGCGGCGGAAAAATACGAAAAAACACCCTACCTTTACGGCGGACTGGATCATAAGGGAGTGGATTGTTCTGGATTGATTTTTGTCAGTTTTAGGGACGCTATTGGAGTGTCCCTGCCCCGGTCGTGCGCCGGTCTTTATTCGTGGGCGGAAAAAATACCGCGCGACAGGGCGCAGCCGGGAGATCTTCTGTTTTTTAAAACCGATAACACCGGCAAGATTACCCACGTTGCTCTTTATTTGGGCGAGGGAAATTTCATTCATGCCGCATCCGCCGGACCTGATACAGGGGTGATTTATTCGCATCTTGATGAACGATACTGGTCCCGTACTTTTGTCGGGGCAGGGCGCGCTTTTCCCGAAGATTTGTCCGGAAAACCGCCTTTGGCCGGTAAACCTGCCGGTGCGAGATCGGAAACGAATGTAACAACCGGCGGCTGGGGCGGGCGAACAGATTCCCCGGCGGAGGACGCTTCCGCTGTTGTTAAAGACGGACGCCTTCTGCTTGGTGTTGCGATTGCGCCGACATGGAACGCTTTTTTGAAAGATCATGATCTGTTCCGGGGCTTTGCTTCCCAGCTTCACATAAAAGCTGATACTTATACCTTCGGTCCGCGAATGGTCTTTGGTATGGAAATAAGACCCGAATACGACGGCGCTCTTGGTGTTTTCCGTCTGCCGCTTACATTCTCATGGGGACCCAGCGAAAAAATCATGATTTTTGCCGGCCCTGTGTTTAGTTTTGGAGACGCTTCCCTCTCAACAGACGAAGGCGTGCGGCATTACTCCGGCGGAACAAACTGGATTGGAGCCGCAGGCATTACCGCCGCACCCTTCATCATCAGCACCGAGAGCGGTGATTTTGCGCCCTACCTTGAAGCGGCGTGGCAGTACTATTTCAGCGATAGTCCGGGCAGTAACCCCAACGCCGATTTTTCAGCGGGCTTCCGTTTTTCTACCGGTCTCAGGTGGACTTTTCAGGTTCGTTAGTTACCGTTTCATAAAATAGATTATTATGCTATAATTCTCTTGCTTCAATTTTTTCCTGAAGGAGCAAGCAAGACATGAAGAAAAAACGTCTTTCCCTGTCCATGCAAATTTTGACACTCTGCATCACATTGGTTGTGGTTGTATCTCTGGCAATATCCATCATCTTTATGGTAAACATTAACCGCCTTACGATAAACGAGCTGGAAAAAGAAGCGCGCATAACCTTGCAGTATTTGGATGCCGACCTGCTTCAGGTTCTGGTTACTTATTCCAATCTTGTTGAATCCAGCGCGGCTATCTTTGATTATGCTTTAAAGAATTCTTCACCGCAGCAGATGGAGGCGGCATTTGCAGACCTCGCCGCCACCATTCCCGATGTCCTCAGTTTGTACTATGGTCCGGTTATTTCCAGACATGCGCCGGGCGGTTTCTATATTGATTCAACCGGCTGGATTCCCGATGATGATTGGGATCCGCCCAACCGGATATGGCATCAAACGGCAATGGCGAACCCCGATAAAACAATGATAGTTGATCCCTATGTCGATGCGGACACTAATCAGCTTGTTATCACTGTCGCCCGTACCGTGAGGGGCGCAGACGGAAAAATTACCGGCGTAATAGCGATTGATGTCGCTTTGGACAAATTGTTAGAAATTGTACTTCAGGAAAGAATAACCGATGACGGTTCCACGGTTTTGATAGACGCGGACGGGCTTTACATTGTGCATCCTGATCTGTCGTATGTGCTGGAAGTAAATTTCTTTGACGAAACGCCGGGTGTCAGCAAGAATGCCATCTTCAACAACGAGGTTAACGTTCTGTTTCAGGGTAGTAACTATATTTGTTCATCTCCGGTAGAAGGTACAGAATGGGTTCTGGTTTCAATGGGATCATTGAAAAGCCTTCAGGCTGAATCACGGCGGCTGCTTGGCTTTGTCGCCATCGCGGCGCTTATTTTCGCCTTTCTTTCCGCTGTAGTAGCGATTGTTTTAAGTCGTTCACTGACCAAACCGTTCAGGCAGTTAGTGTCCAATTTCGAGGTAATCTCCAGAGGAGATCTGACCGCCGCAACGCCGGATTACCTGTCACTTGAAGCATCCGCCCTGTCAAACGGGTTTAACCACTTTGCCGGAGAAATCAGCCTGATGGTGAAAAATATTAAGGACTCCGCGGGGAACATCAAAAAAGTAGCGGATGATCTTTCCGTCAACATCAGCAAAACCAGCAAGACCATCGACATGGTGGAGGAAGGCGTCAAATCCATAAAAGACAATGTTATCCATGAAAACCGGTCTATTGTGAAAAGCGAAACTGCCATTAACCGTGTAACGGAAGAAATCGGAAAACTCAATGACAAGATACGCAAGCAAAGTTCCCAAATCAGCGGTTCATCTTCCGCAATTGAAGAAATGGTAGCCAACATTCGATCTATGGAAAACAGCATCGTTACGGTGAATACCCATATCAACGAACTGGTGCAATCGTCCACCGAAGAAAAGAAACGGCTTTCTGCCGCTACTGAGGCAGCCAAACTTGTGGAGCAGGAATCTACAGCGTTGGCGGAGATGAATATCGTTATTTCCAATGTCGCTACACAGACTAACCTTCTTTCCATGAATGCCGCCATCGAAGCCGCCCATGCCGGTGAAACTGGAAAGGGTTTCGCGGTCGTTGCGCAGGAAATTCGCAAGCTGGCGGAAACTACCGCTCATCAGGCGAAAGGCTCCGAAGACGCGCTCAAATCCATTCAGAAAAAAATCCGGGAGATTGCCCAGTCTTCCGCCCATGTGGAACAGTCCTTTATCGGAATGATAGGAATCATCAAAGGAATAGAACAGCTTTCCGGCACGCTTAAAGCCGCCGCAGAAGAACAGGGTGCTGGTTCCCGCCAACTGCTGGATTCCATAGCGGCGATCAACACCATCACATCTGAAGTAGAATCCGGCGCATCATTCATGCAGGCAAGCGCGGGAGACGCCGTATCCGCCTGCCGTGAACTTACAACATTAAGCCGCAATGTGGCTGACACCGTAAGCAAATGTGAACAGGGAGTAGCGTCCCTCGCTGAAGAATCCAAGTCGGTAGTGCTTGCCACAGAGAATACCAAAACCGGCGTGGACACACTGGAAAAATCGGTGAATTACTTTAAGGTGAAATAGGGAGTGATTTGTTTTCTTTTGATTCTTCAACCCAGTCGGCTTCTTCAAAACAGTCTTTGATTTTATCAATTCTATTTGTAGCAAGCGTTATGTACTCAGATTCTTGTTCTATTCCTATGTAGCTGCGTTTTAATTTTTTTGCGACAGCGCCGGTTGTGCCTGTCCCAAAAAACGGATCAAGCACAACATCATTTTGTTTTGTCGTAGATAAAATTACCCGTTTCAGCAGTTCTTCCGGTTTTTGAGTTGAATGTGCTTTTTTGCCATCTTCACCTTTGAGCCGTTCTTCCCCAATACACAAACCAATCTGCCAGACAGATGTCATTTGTTTATCACCATTGTATTTTTTCATCAGTTTGTGGTTGAATGTATATTTTTTATGTTCCTTCCCTTTTGAACACCACAAAAGCGTTTCGGTAGCGTTGGTGAAACGCGTCCCCATAAAATTGGGCATCGGATTTGTCTTATACCATGTTACATCATTCAAAATCCAAAATCCCAAATTGAGCATAATATTGCCAACACGAAAAATATTGTGATAACTGCCAATTACCCATATAGTGCCTGTATTTTTTAGTATACGCCTGCATTCTCTCAGCCAAGCCGTACAAAAAGTATCATACTCTGCAAAAGAAGCAAATTTGTCCCATTCATCGTCTACACCGTTCACTTTTGTATTATTCGGCCGGTAAAGTGCGTTCTCCAACTGCATATTATATGGCGGATCGGCAAAAATTAAATCTATGGAATTATCGGGTAGTTTTTTTAATTCTTCGATGCAATCGCCCTGTATTATGGTATTTGGTTTCATAAATGCAATCCTATTTTTTGTTCTCCTGATTTTACATTACAGTATATACTCGTGAAGTGGTAAAAAAACTTTGCAGTTAGAGCATATACTGTTGTTCAGCTAGTTCTTTTTTGAGGTCGTTATCAAAAGTGAGGACAGAATGACCATTTACTTTTGCATAAGCGGCAAGCAGACAGTCAACAATATCAAAATTTGGACATATCATAGCCCAAGACAAAATGAATCACTGTTATTCTAAGATTTTTTAACCACGAACCACACTAACAAAGAGTAGATTTCGGACTAAAAGTTCGTGAGGTTCGTGGTAAACTGGTGCCAAGTACCTACGCTATACTATTTTGTTTTAGTATAAACATTAGATCCTACCTTCAAACCAGTGGAGTCGAATGTCCCAATACGTGTATGGGTATAATCATTTTCTTTACACCATAATACTGCTCCATCTGTCCATACTTCGTTATACACATAGTTGGTAATTACATTACCATCATATTTGGTGAGGTACTCTACTTTAGCATCCGAAACAATGTAAGAGTACTCATATATATATGTAGTGCCGGTAGTACGTGTGTATGTCCCTTGATACTTTGCATCAATCGCATCATCATCGTCTGAGCATCCAACAACCGTCATTCCGAATACCAGTACCATTGCCAGTATTCCCATCAAAATAAGCCCTTTTTTCATAAGAACTCCTTTGCAGTTTTAGTCCTGCCGACTTATAAAAAAGCCTGCTGTCCAACGGACAGCTTACAGGCTGTTTTTCCACAGAAAAATTGTATTTACAGTATAATGGGGATTTACGCTTAAGGGGAAATGTTTGCCTCTGTTTTGCATAGTTAGTGTAATTTACAATAAAATGAGAAAAGTGTCAAGCGGTGAAAAATCGGCATCCCTGCCGATTTTTCACCTAGAAGTTTTGCCGCAGGTAAAACTTCAGCTAAAGCTTTGGAAACAGCGCCATCCTTGGCGCGGGAACATCCGCTATTTACGGTAAGTTTAGCCTGCGGCTCCGCTTGAAACGAGGCACATCCACTCGGCTTCTGCGGCGAGTTCTTCGCCGACAAAAGCCTTGCCTGATTGTTTGACCATTCTGGGGGAGACGCGCAGGTTTTCAATTTCTGAGCGGACTTCATCGCCGGGGCGCACCTGTCGGCGGAATTTTACCTTGTCAATTGTGGCAAGGAAAAACAAAGAGTCGCCGCCAAGGACGCCGAGTTTGCGCAACCCGGCGCCGCCTGACTGAGCCATTGTTTCCACCAGAACCACGCCGGGTACGACGGGGTACTCAGGGAAATGCCCCTTAAAGAAAAATTCCTTCTCGGTGAATATGTGTTTTGCAACGATTTTTTCATTGCTGGCTTCGACAATTTCATCCACGAAAAGGAATGGTTCTCTGTGCGGGAGCAGGTTTTCAATTTCGTTCATGGTTTTAGCCCTCGTATTTCTTAAACACCACCACTCCGTTGTGGCCGCCGAAGCCCAACGAACCGGAGCCTGCGGCTTTCACTTCGCCGTACTGAGCCTTGTTTGGTACATAGTCAAGGTCGCACTCAGGGTCGGGGTTATCAAGGTTGATCGTGGGCGGATAAAAACTGTCACGGATAGCGAGGATGCAGGCGATAGCCTCTATGCCGCCACCGCCGGCGATGCAGTGGCCGTGCATACTCTTGGTGCTGGAAACTTTCATCTTGTAGGCATGATCCCCAAAGACGATTTTGAGCATTTTGGTTTCGGTGGGATCGTTTATTTCTGTCGAAGTGCCGTGAGCGTTGTAATACTGAATGTCTTCGGGTTTAAGGTCAGCGTCAGCGATTGCCATTTTTACCGCATTTGAGCCGCCCATGCCGGTAGGATCAGGGGACGTTATGTGATAAGCATCGGCAGTTGCGCCGTATCCTGCCAGTTCGGCGATGATCTTCGCGCCGCGTTTTTTGGCGTGTTCTTCACTTTCAAGGATCAGTACGCCTGAGCCTTCTGCGATTACAAAACCATCGCGGTCTGCGTCAAAGGGGCGGGAGGCTTTTGTCGGTTCTCCGCAGCGTTTGGTGGAAAGCGCTTTGAGCATCTGAAAGCCGCCCACGGCAAAAGGACCAATGGTGGATTCAGTGCCGCCGGAAATGACCACATCGCAGCGGCCTGTGCGGATAAGGTCGAGAGCTTGTCCCAGCGCATCAGTACCGGAAGCGCAGGCGGTAACCTGAGTAAGAGCCGGTCCCTTTGTGCCGAACATCATCGAGATATTTCCGGCAGCTTCGTTGGGGATCATCATGGGGACGGTGAGGGGCAGCATCCGCTTGGGACCTGAGTCAAACATCTTTTTGTGCGATTCGGTAACGATTTCAAATCCTCCTATACCGTTGCCAAGACATATGCCGGTTCTCCATGGATCGCTTTTTACGGGGCGTTTACCTTCTGCGTCAGTTTCGCCCATCAGCCCCGCATCGTTAAGAGCCTGAACAGTCGCCGCTACTGCGAACTGGGTAAAGCGCGCCATTTTGCGGGCTTCTTTTTTGTCCATGTAGAGTCCGGTATCAAAATCTTTTACTTCGCCCGCTATTGTTACGTCAAACCCGGTGGTGTCAAACTGGGTGATCGGCCCGATCCCGCTCTTTCCTTCTTTGAGGGATTTACAAAAATCTTCCACTGTGCTGCCAATGGGGGAAATTACTCCCATTCCGGTTACTACAACTTTCTTTTTCATTTTAACTCCTATGTTGCTCCGCCGAAGGGCGGAGCGGTAAAATCGAAGCCAAACTCTGTTTGGCAAATCTCCTGTCCTTAAAAATACATTCCGCCGTCTACGGGCAATACCTGCCCGGTAATATACGAAGATAAATCAGACGCGAAGAAGAGCGCCACTCCCGCGACATCTTCCTGCTTTCCGGTTCTCTTCATTGGTATAACATCGATCATTTTTTTCTGCACTTCTTCCGGCACTGCCGCGGTCATGTCGGTTTCAATGTAACCGGGCGCAATCGCGTTAACCCGCACGCTCCGGCTTGCGTATTCACTTGCAAGGCTCTTTGTTACGCCGATAAGCCCTGCCTTGCTGGCGGCATAATTCGCCTGCCCGCCGTTGCCGTGAATCCCGACAACGCTTGCCATGTTGATGATTGAACCTGTGCGCTTTCGCGTCATATCCCTGCCAACGAGACGGGAAATCAAAAAAGCCGCAGTCAGGTTAATGTCCAGCACCTTCTGCCAGTCTTCAATGGACATCCTGAACGAAAGGTTGTCCTTGGTGATACCGGCGTTATTAACCAATATATCAAACCCGCCGGATTCTTTCAGGCTGCTTTCAATAACCGCTTCTATTTCGTTTGTTTTTGAAAGATCAAGGGTTATCCAGTGAAGTTTCCCTTTCGCGGCTTCGACACGCGCCGAAAGGTCTTCCGGTGTTTTGTAATCCAGTCCCCAGACTTCCGCTCCCTGTGCGATAAACAGATCCGCGATTGTTTTCCCAATGCCTCTGTAGGCTCCGGTTATCAACGCTTTTTTATTTTCCAGCATCATACTCCCTCTCCTATCTTCGATATATCCTCTACAGTTCCGGCGATGAAGCAGGGAATTGAACTCCCTGAATCTTTCCAGAGACCCTGCAATACTTTACCGGGACCGACTTCAAGACAAGCTTCAATGCCAAGAGCCGCGACAGCAGCTTCTTCTTCCACCCAGCGAACAGGGCTTGTAATTTGAGCAAGCGCGAGTTTTTTCGCCTCCGCGCCGGAAGTTACCTGTTTGCCTGTAACATTTGAAAAGAGCGGAATAGAAGGATCGCTGAAGGTTACCGCTTCCAGAGCCGGGCGGAATGCCTCGGCGGCATCGGCGATCAACGGCGAATGGAAGGGACCGGCAACCTGCAGGCGGATAACCCGCTTTGCGCCCGCTTCCTTGAAACGCGTCTCCGCTTCGGTAAGGGCGGCGGCGGTTCCGCTGACCACAAGCTGCTTGGGCGAATTGATATTCGCCGCGTAGAGGTCTTTCAGTCCTGCTGCGCTCCATTGGGCAATCAGGGATTCAACTTGTTCGGGAGCAAGCCCGACAATCGCCGCCATGCCCGGCGCCGCCGAAGCATCGCCTCCCGCTGCATCCCGCAACTTGTCGGCGGATTTTTGCATCGCCTCGCTGCGCGCCTTGATCAAACGGAAACAATCGGCGGCGCTGATCACACCGCTGTAAACAAGAGCGGCATATTCGCCAAGGCTGAAACCGGCGCATGCGGCTGGGCTGTAGCCCTGTTCGCCAAGATACGCCGCCGCCGCAAGATTGGCGAGGGTAATCGCCGGCTGCGCGACATCGGTGCGTTTCAAGGTATCAGCATCGGAATCCCGCAGGAGGGCTTCCATATCCTTGCCAAAAATTTCAGACGCTTTTGCAAAAAGTTCCTTTACCGCGTCGCATTTTGCAACGGAGTTTCCCGCGCATGAAAGAAAATCAAGCGCCATTCCCTGAGACTGCGCTCCCTGACCGGGAAACAGATACACGACTTTGTTTTTATTCATTCACTTACCTCATTTACCAAATTATTATGTTTCCGCCGTAGGTAAGGCCTCCGCCAAAGCCTACGGTTAAAAGTAAATCTCCCTTCTTCAATAATCCGTTTCTGTTCATTTCGTCAAGGGCGAGGGGAATTGACGCTGCCGAAGTGTTGGCGTATTCCTCAATATTTAGATAAAACCTTTCAAGAGGGATGCGCAGCCGTCTTGCCGCCGCCTGAACAATCCGCGCATTTGCCTGATGCGGTATAATTCTCGCAATGTCGTCAATCTTTATATCCTCGGCTTTCATAAGAGCGTCTATGGTGTCAGTTACTGCCTTTACAGCAAAATTGTACACTTCCTGACCGTTCATCTCAATATAAATGGGTTCGGTCATTGTTTCGCCTTTTTTATACGGATTGCGTGAACCGCCCCTGCGCATTATCAGACTTGAATTGCCCGACCCGTCAGCGTATATAAGAGAGCGTAAAATGCCGCGCTTGCCGTCAGCGCCGGTTTTTTCCAGAATCACCGCTCCTGCGCCGTCTCCGAAAAGAACGCACGTTCCTCTGTCATTCCAGTCAGTTACTTTGGTCAATATCTCAGAACCTATCACCAAAGCCCGCTTCCGCTCTTGCCTGATGCTCAAAAGTCCGGCGGCAGTTTCAAGGCCATAGACAAAGCCGGTACAGCCGGCGGTAACATCCATCGCGGCGGCATTGCGCGCTCCGATTTTGTTCTGCACAATACATGCAGTGGAAGGAGTGCCGTAAAAATCCGGCGTTGCCGTTGCCAGAATAATCATGTCGATGCTTCCGGCAATTTCGGATGCGGCTCTGTTCCTTTCTGCAATGTCCGCACCGGTATAGCCCGCCGCCATTGCCAAGGCGTTTTTCGCCGCTTCCACAGCCAGATCGCTGCATGCGGTATTTTCATCAGCTATGTGGCGATTTCCAATTCCGGTGTGGGACCTGATCCACTCGTCGGTTGTATCGATTTGAGCCGATAAATCATTGTTGCTCACCCTTTTCGGCGGTACTGCTTTTCCTGTTCCAATAATTTCAATTGCCATTTTTTCTTTTATGACAAATTTTTAATTTTTGTCATGCTCCTAATATTCTAAAAAATTTCCTGATTTTGTCAAGATATTTTTTTGACCCAAAAACAGTTTTTGGGTTGCGAATTTGCTGAAAAACGGCAAAAATGGCTGGAAATGGCAAACCCATACCTGACGCCGAGCCTGAAGGGCGTCGAACCAAAGGTTCGCGGTTCCCTCCCGTATAAATCCTGCCGGCTCTGTCCCCGTTCCTGCGGCGTTGACCGTACCGCCGGAGAGAAGGGTTATTGCGAAGAAACCGCCGAACTGCGGGTTGCCGCCGCGTTGCTGCACTGCGGGGAGGAGCCGCCTCTGGTCGGAACAACAGGTTCGGGGACGATTTTTGTCAGCGGGTGCAGCTTGAGGTGTGTCTTTTGCCAGAATTATCAAATTTCGCAAGGAGACGCCGCCGCGCAGGCAATGGGCAAGCCGGTTTCAACTGAAGAATTTGCGGCAATCTGCATTGCGCTTCAAAACAAGGGCGCGGAGAATATCAACATTGTTACAGGCAGCCACGCAATCCCCGCAATTGTTCAGGGGGTTATCGCCGCGAGAAAAGCGGGGATGAAGATTCCTCTGCTTTGGAATTGTTCAGCTTATGAAAACACAAGTGCGCTTGAAATGTTAAGGGATCATGTTGATGTATACCTGCCGGACCTAAAAACAATGGACAGCGAAATTGCGGAAAAATTCTTTAATGCGCCGGATTATCCGGCAACGGCGGCGGCGGCAATTATAAAAATGATGGATATGTCACGCGAAAAGGTAATTGTCCGCCACCTAATCCTGCCGGATTACCTTGAATCCACACACCGCGTACTGCGCTGGTTTGCAGATAACGCCAAAGACCGCGCTTTGCTTTCCCTAATGACGCAATACACCCCAATTCCCGGCAGGCAGCAGACGGCGCCCAATCGTTTCGTAAGCGAAAAAGATTACAAAACCGTCCTTGGCTGGCTTGAGGAATTTAACATTGAGGAAGGTTTTTGTCAGGAGCTTGTTACCGGCAGTGATTGGCTGCCGGATTTTTTGCGTCCTAATCCCTTTTCATCCGAACTTTCCGTTCCCGTGTGGCATTTTGCAACGCAGTTTCCCGCGCATTTTACCAGCCGAACTTAAATCCAAAAGAAACTCCGAAACCGCCGCCCGAAAAGCTTTTCAAAAAATCCTGCGACCGGAAATCAACACCCAAATCAAATTCAAAAATTCTAAGATTTAACGCCAAGTTAATACTGTTTTTCCAGAGACGATCTTCATAACCAATTCCAGCTGTAGCAAGAAACATATTTGCCAAATTGAGGCGTGTTTTCACATTTGCTTCAATTGAGAACGGTTCAAGATAAAGTGGATTTATTGAAAAACCAAGCGCTGGAACGAATGTAATCATTCTGGTTTTAAACGGCCGCCAATCCGCCCAGAAAAGCATCTTGAAGGGGCGAAAAATCAATATTTCTTCCTGCCCATAAATCATGTCGCTTAACTCGGTGTCAAACGATGATTCCATATCTTCAAGGTCAAAATTTCCCTCCATCTTCATATAACCGTATGTCTTCATATAATGGCTTAGTGTGGCCGGAATCATCGGTAAATGAATTAAATCCAGTCCTACGTCAAAATCCAGAAAACTGAATTTGTCTTTTAACCCAAGAACTTCCGACAGGGGATATTCCGCTCCCAGATGAAAATCAAAACCCATTTTAGCGTTAAGGTCAAAAATACTATCAGGGAAGTCCTCAAGCGGGAAAGGCGTATATATGGACACATCATATTTCATGCTAAGTTCAGGCTTATCGTCCGCTTTGTTGACGTATGATATATCCGATTTTACATACATGAGAGGATAATACACAGAGGGTTTTATTTTTACCTTGAGTTTTTTGATGTGAAAAAAAGCATAGGGGCTTACATCGACAAAAGCCGCTCCGCCAACTTCTGACTTATCACCGGAGGTTTGATTTAAGAAAATAGTATTCCCGGAAAGGCCGACAATACCCATCGTTTCCACGCCGGTAAAAAGGCCAAACCCCCATTTGCTTTTGCTATATGTAAAATAAAGTGGAGAAAGTACAACATCCAGGTTAATTTTCATACCATCGTGAAGTTCATCAAGATCAATCACCATGGTTTCCTGAAAGATCTGACTGGCAGTAATAAAATCATTTGCAAAACCAACTGAAAGGTTTAACAACCCAATTTCAAAAGCGCGATCTTCTATGGGAAGCAGTTTCTTTTTTTGGGCGGGCTGTTGTTCTTCTTCTGTTGTATCGTCTTCCACCCAGGCTGCTTCACTATTTTCCCATTCATCATGATCATTTGCCCATGAAGGAGCATCTTGTGCGTACAGTGAAAAAGACATGATGATCAGGAAAAAAACAAATAATCTTTTCATTTGATCATCCACATCCTAAAATTCCTGCGTATAATCAATCTTGGCTTTGAAGTACATTTCGGTTACCTTGAAATCTTGCGGGATACGTAGTATTTTGCCTTTTTCATATTGAATTCTGATTTTTGGTATAAACGGAATGTTTTCCGGTTTATTTATCTTCTTCATAGCGGCTTCATTAAACATGAATGAGAGAGAGTTCCCTGCAATTGGATTTTGAAACTTAAGTTCATCACTCTTTTTTTTGTCCTCAACATACAGAGTTCTGCCGGTAAAGGGATTTTTATTTAACACCATTCTAAATTCCAGTTCGCGCACCATGTCGGACATAGAATCTTCGCCGCTTTTTCTGCCAAAAAGGTCTGATGTACCAAACATATCTTCCGGAAATTTTACATTTGACGGATCTTCTTTTGCTATAAATTTCATCTCCAGCCAGATAATGAGTTCCGCCATTATTGATTGTTCAGAGACTATGAAATTTTCTGAAATAACCTTATTCTCTGGTATATAAGCGTAATAGTTAAAGGTTATATTCCCATTAGAGTTCATCTGTTCCGTAAGATCAATTTCTTCGCCGTCGACCGGCAGGGCTTTCCAATTTTTCCAGTTATTCCGATTGACTATACTTTCGTTGGGTTCAATATCTTTTATGATTTCTGATGTCAATTTGGCGTCAAATTTTAATTCAATGTCCAAAGTCATATCAGTTTCTGAACAGCTTAAATACAGCCGGGACATGACCTTTTCAAATTCAAACCCCTCCAGAGTGTCAAACAATTCCGCCAGATCAATTGAACATTCATTCTTATCTTTAGACAGTTCTGTGTCAGCAGTCATTTTTAATTGATTAGTACCATGAGAGGTTGAATTGCCATCAATTTTATCTATTTTAATAACCTCATTAAACAATTCTATGTGTATGAGATATGTCAGGGTTTCTGCATTACTTTTTTCAGAAATCATGCCTTCACCACTTACAAGGTCTTCTCCAAGACCGAACATTTCGATTAGATCGCTTTTAGAAGGATACGTTACTTCCGGTGTCCCTTTGATTTGTACATTACCCGGCAAAGTACACGCGAAAACCGCTGACAACATGACAAAAACAGCCAAAAAAGAACAGATTTTTTTCATATAATGTGCCTCTAATATAAATATAATCAAAAAAACGCTAGGTTTCCAGATATTTAACAATTGTTTCCATTAATTCACTTTTATCTATTCCCCAGTTGCGCCCAAAGTGGGCAAAAAGCGCATCAGATAAAGCCATGAAATCATCAAAAACCGGTTGATTTGCCTGATTGTTTACCAGTCTACGGTTAACGATTAATTCCCAAAAGCGGGCAAAATTTTTGATGCGCTCAATATCAGCGGCGCTCATAGCCGAAGTTTCCAGTACTTCGTAGGGCGGCTGCAGGCTGTAACGCATACCGAATGTTTCATTATGTCTTGCGATTGGCGCGCCGGGAAGCAGTTTCAGAATACCGAGCTGTATTTCGGTTTTACCTGCTCCCGAAAGCACACGCCAAAGCCGGTCAAAACCCATGCCAAAAGACGCAATGTCTTCGCCGGGGAGTCCCGCGATTAAGTCAACGTGAATAATTGCGTTTGTTTTTTCGCGGATAAATCTGATGTTTTCCAGTTCTTTTTCAGGATTTGAAACCCTGCCAATGCGGGCGGCAATTTCCGGGTTAAGGGTTTGTACGCCGATTTCCAGACGCAATGTCCCCGGCGGAAAGCGGGTAAGTATTTCCCGCAATTCAGGCGGGAAAAGAGAGGGAACCATCTCGAAATGGACAACGATGGCGTTTCCCTCAGCAATTTTTTCAAGAAAAAACTCACATATCCGCAGCGTGCGCTTAATGTTCAAATTGAAAGTCCGGTCAAGGAATTTGAAAGTCTTCGCGCCGCGCCTGACAAGAACATCCATTTCCGCGAGAAACGGTTCAAGCGCGAATTCCCGCACGGGCGGGAACCGCAAACCTTTGGTTCGACGCCCTTCGGGCTCGGCGTCAGGTACGCCACCCTGCTCTTTTACCGCGCTCAAACCTCTTGCAACGAAGTTTCCCGCGCCTAATGCAACGAAGTTTCCCGCGCAGAATTCACAGCTAAACGGGCAGCCGCGGCTTGCTTCGACATAGATCAGTTTTTTCGCGGCATCTTCATCGGTATAAAAATGATAGCCGCTCTTTAACTCGCTAAGATTGACAGGTTCAGCATTTATGAACTGCGCGGGAAACTTCGTTGCAATATGTACAGTCCGGCGCGGTGAACGCTCTGTTGTTAAAATATTTTCGCATAATGCCCTGAAAGCCGCTTCTCCTTCGCCCCGGATGACATAATCCGCATACCGGAAAATTTTGGTAGTTGGCGGCAAATACGAAACTTCAGGACCGCCAAGAACCACAACAGGTTTTGTCTCCGCCCATGCCTTCTCCAGTTCAGCAAACAGTTCAACCGTGGCGGCATGATTCCAGATTGAAACGGAAATGCCCAGAATTCGCGGACGGGCGGCGAGTATGGGTTCTGTTTTTTCAGCTAACGGCTGGCGGAGGGCAAACTCAATTATTTCGCATTGAGCTTCCAGTTCGCCAAGGTTGGTTTTCAGGAGACGCAGAGCAAGTGAGGGATGTATCCATTTTGCGTTGATTGTCGTCAGCAGAATGGGCTTATTTAAGAACACAGTTGGTTCTTTCGCTTTCACTAAATGCCGAACAAACCAATAGTACCGGTTTTCCACTCTTCACGCGCTTCCATGACAAGATGCTCTACTTCAAACCAGTTGTCGGCGCGGGGGCCGGGCATTTCGCGGTTAGTGGAATTGCTGAACACGATGGTTTTACATCCCTGTTTGCGCAGGTTGATTATGTTTTCGGGAGCGTCGTCAATGTAGACATGAGCGCCGACAGCGCCTTTGTCGTTCATAAAGCAGATGTCCCAGTAGGGAATGTCGTAGTTGTCCAGCCAGTCAACAGTTTGAGTTATTGACGTGCGGTGGGAGTATTTCAGAAAGAGCCGGTGTGTGATAATGCGGACGCGGATTCCCTGACTGGACAGTTTGCGCAGGATTGCCGGAGCGTGTTCAATCGGCTCCATGTCGCGGAAAATATTCCGCTGGGTTACCGCAAAACGGTGCAGCCTGTCGTAGCCGCCCAATTCATCAAGACCCCATTCTTTAAGCCCGTAGCTCACTTCGGGAGTGAGAGATTCAACCGGCCTGTGCAGCCACTCGGAGGCAATTTTCCGTATCGTTCCGTAAAAATCACCTACCACTCCGTCAAGATCAACGCCGAAAATAAAACTGCTTTCATCCATTGGTTATATCCTTTGAAATCATAATCGCCATACTGCGCGCTTTAACCGGATAGGTGCGCTGAGACGGCAGAATCTTTTCCGCTCCGGGACGGAGTATGTCGTTAGGTGAACTAAGTCCTGTATCCACAGCGCGAAACCACTCTTTTTTTGCCGGAGCTTCCGCCATTGTGAAAGCCTGCGGATTTGTACTTGCGTTGAACATGATGTAAAAATCATTGTCATCGCGGTCGGCAAGAGTTTCCGCTCTGCTGCCGTCTACACGTAACGCCAGAAAATAGCCGATGCTTTCCCAGTCAGGGACATTTCCTTTTTCATCGTACCAGCTTATGTCGGGGATGGCGTTATAACTGCCGCCCCTGCCGGAGAAAAACTCAGGACGCATAAAGCCGGGATGCCTCAGCCGGAAAGCGATCATCTCTTTGACAAAGCGGTACAGGTTTTTATTTTTTTCGAGTAATGACCAATCGTACCATGAAATTTCGTTATCCTGACAGTAGGCGTTGTTGTTGCCGCCCTGAGTGCGAGCAAATTCATCGCCGCCAAGAATCATGGGCGTACCCAGAGAAATCATCATAGTGGCGAAGAAATTCTTGAGCTGCCGTTCCCGCAGCGCCTCCAGAACCGGCTCATGAGTGGGACCTTCATGGCCATAGTTATAACTTATATTGTTATCGTTGCCGTCCCGGTTTTCCTCACCGTTGTCCTCGTTGTGCTTGCCATTATACGAAACTAAATCTTTCAGAGTGAAACCATCGTGGCTTGTAATAAAATTGATCGAGTGGAAAGGTTTGCGGCCGTCCCGCAGGTACAAGTCGGAACTGCCCGCCAGACGCGTCGCCAAATGGCGGGTTTCCATCGGATCGCTGCGCCAGTACCTGCGAACATCATCGCGGTATTTATCGTTCCATTCCGCCCAGCGGCCGCCGGGGAACCATCCCACCTGATAAGCCCCGCCCGCATCCCATGCTTCGGCGATAATTTTTGTCGCGTTTAGCACCGGGTCTTCCGCGATCCTTTCCAGAGTGGGAGGGTTTTCCATAAGCCGCCCGTATTGATCCCGCCCCAGAATCGAACCCAAATCGAAACGGAAACCGTCAACGTGCATTTCCATTACCCAGTAACGCAGGCAGTCCAGGATGAGGGAACGCACCACCGGATTGTTACAGTTCATCGTGTTGCCGCAGCCCGAATAGTTTTGGTAGTACCGCCGGTTCTCGTTTAATATGTAATAAACTGAATTGTCCAAGCCCCGGAAAGAAAAAGTCGGCCCCATCTCGTTGCCCTCGGCGGTATGATTGAACACAATGTCAAGAATGACCTCAATTCCCGCCTTGTGCAGTTCGCGAACCATCTCCTTGAATTCGCGCACCTGCCCGCCGGGACTTCTGTCCGATGAAAACGAACCCTTGGGCGCGAAAAAAGACACTGTCGAATACCCCCAGTAATTGGTCAGCAGATTGCCGGTGCGGGGATTGCGCCGCGAAAATTCATTTTCGTTAAACTCCTGCACCGGCAGAAATTCAATGCTGGTGATACCCAAATCCTTGAAAAACGGAATTTTTTCGATTACTCCCCGGTATGTTCCCGGATGTTTTGCCCCCGACTGAGGGTGGGCAGTAAGGCTTTTCACATGGGTTTCGTAGATCACACTGAAACGCAGCGGATAGTTGAGGGGCATATCCCCCTGCCAGTCAAAACTATCGTCAATGACAATACAGCGCGGCTGATCGGCAATATCATCGGTATATGAAAAAGTAAGATCACCGCCGGGCTTTTTGGGATCATAGCCCAAACTTTTACCGAAATCCCAGTTACTGATGTCGGTTAGAGCCTTGGCGTAAGGGTCAAGCAAGACTTTATTCGGATTAAAGCGCATCCCCCTTTCAGGATTGTAGGGGCCGTCCGCTCGGTACAGATAACAGGCCCCGGCTTTAAGGCCTCTGACGAAGCAATGCCAAATATTGCCGGTCTTGTTTTCCCTTTTGTTCAACGGGATTTGAATTGAAGGGCTGCCAACAGCAGCGGATTCGAAGAGGATTAGCGTCATTGCCGTGGCATTTCGGGAGAAAACGGCAAAATTAACGCCGTCTTTGGTCAGCGCTGCCCCCAGAGGCAGCGCTCTCCCGCCATCCACCGCAAGATTATCAAGGGTCATGGGATAATTATATCATAATTTGAAAAAATAACAAAATAGAGAATAAGGAAGAGAGGAAAGCATGATTTAACCCCAAAATGGCTAATAAAATATGATGAGACCGGAGAAAGCATAGCTGAAACATAAAAAACGCTCAAGGAACGGTGAAAAGAGAAAAAAAAGGTGTCAGCAGTTCATGCTGACACCTTTTCGAAGTTTTTTACTTCTTTGCTTTTGCTGCAGGTTTTTTCGCCGCCGGTTTCTTTGCTGCCGGTTTCTTTGCTCCTGCTTTTGCCTTTGCCATTTGATTCCCCTCCATAAAAAATTTGTGGGCGTACCCTCTTTAATATACACCCACTATAAAAAAAATGCAATTAAAAAAGAAAAAAATTCAGAGAGAAAACATCGGTAAAAAGCGGCAACCTCCTGTTGCCTCTTTCAGAGCCGCCTTTTTTGCTACTGTTTTTATGCCGCAAAAAAGTACGCATCTTCTGGATGCGACGAGTCATGCATAGCTTTCAATAAAAAAAACAGCATCCCATAAATGGAATGCTGTTTTTTAGCAAGGGCAGGACTCGAACCTGCGACCTCCGGGTTATGAGCCCGACGAGCTGCCAACTGCTCTACCTTGCGCCGTTATTAGTAACTTACCGATTCTCTTAACGTTTGTCAAGGGTTGTTGTGAAGGCTTTTTCCGAATCCATGCCGCGAATTGTCATAATTGATGAGGCAAGCGCCGACAGGGCTATAAGGACTGCGGCTATTGACGGGATGCCTGGTCTCGCGACCATAAAATTGTAGATGCCGTGAATGGCGGTGGCGGCAAGGAGGCGGAAAATCGCCTGGAGGGGGTTGGTGCGAAACATTACCGCCGCTGCTCCGACACGGGAACCGCAGGCGGCGTGAAGTGGGGCGGCGGTGACGGCGCGTAACATCAGTATACCGGCATTGGAAGCTCCGATAACGGCACTTTCAAGAACTGCAAAACCAAGACCGGCAACGAGACCGGCGGCAGTTCCCCTTTTTACATCATTGAAGGAAAGTGTGCGATCCGGAACTTCACTTCCGGTATTGTCTTCGGATATTATCCGGCTGTTTGTCCTGAAAAGAATAATCAGCATCAGCAGGCGGCTTAATTCTTCGGTAAAGGCGACACGGACAAAAACATAAAAAAACAACGCTAGTCTGCCGCCGGACGAAATTGGAAAATCCAGGAGGTTTTGCAGCATGAGGGCGGGGAAAAAAGCTGCCGCGCCAGCGAGCAGGGCAAACAAGAATCTGATGAGCGGAAATTGATATTTTGCAAGGCGGAACCAGATATACACAGCGAGTACAGGAATCGATGAAGTAAAAATGAGTAAAAACAATACCCACGAACCGGACATAGATAGTATTTTATCAAATTTTTTTGTAAGGTAATACCCATGATGCCGAATGGACGCATGGAAACAATCGTTCTGACAGGTCCGAAACATTCAGGCAAAACAAGCGCAGGCAGGGCTTTGGCGGCATTGTTCTCCTGTGTTTTTTTTGATCTTGATGATCTTGTCAAACAAAGAACGGGAAAGAGTCCGAGGCAGCTTTACATTGAAGCCCCCGCCATATTTCAAAAATCAGAGACCGAAGCGCTGGCGGATATTCTTGGCGGCGCAGAAACAGGAAGCACAAACCGCCGTGTAATTGCCACTGGCGGCGGAATCATCGACAATCCTGATGCTGTCGCAATCCTCGCCAACTCCGGCGCACTGGTGGTATACCTCAATGTTTCCGCCGGCTGCGCCTGGGACAGGATCGCAGATGGGGAATTGCCGCCGTTTCTTAAAACAGAAAACCCCAAGGAAACCCACCGCGCCCTGCACGAGAGGCGTGCGGCGGCTTATTCTAAGTTTGCCAAAATCGTTATTGAAGCCGAAGGAAAAACCCCCGAAGAAATAGTAGCGCAAATTTATCAAAAATTACAAGATTTGTGAGGGGAACCATCGAACCTTCGGTTCGCGGGTTCCAAACAAGTCACTGCGCTATTGCAATAGTTTTGAAATACCCTTTATCCTTATTGTATGGACATTATCAGGCGGCCTTTCAGATACCGCAATGACGGCGTGGTATATTGGCTAATTGGGATAAACATTCTGATCTTTGCGGCAATGCAATTTTTGGGGAGGGATTTTCATAATTTTCTGACAACACGGATGGCGATGATACCCCTGACGGTCATGCACGGGTGGGTCTGGACTTTTGTTACGTATATGTTTCTGCACGGCGGTTTCAGCCACATCTTCTTCAATATGTTCGGTCTTATGATTTTTGGAGTCCAGGTTGAAAGGCAAATGGGCAGCCGTGAATTCCTGCTCTATTATTTTCTGACAGGAATTCTGGCGGGGCTTTTTTCATTTGGTCTGTACTATGTTACGCGCAATTACAGGGTGGCTCTCATGGGAGCGTCTGGGGCGCTTTTTGCGGTTCAGCTTGCGTATGCGGTGTTCTTTCCGGATGCTATTATTTACATTTGGGCGATTATTCCTCTGCGCGCTCCTGTGATGGTGCTGGGCTATACCGCGCTGGAGTTGATTTTTTCCGTTACTGCCCGTAACAGCGGGGTAGCACATTTTACCCACCTTGCCGGTTTTGGCGTCGGGTGGCTGTATTTTTTGATTCGCTTTGGCATAAGCCCCTGGCGGCGGCTCACGAGGCGTTAAATGAAAAAGACTGTTGTCGGTATACTTTTCGGTGGCAAATCTGCGGAGCATGAGGTTTCCCTGCAATCCGCGAAAAATATCTTTGAGGCGATTGACAGGGAAAAGTTTGAGCCTGTCCTTGTCGGGATTGACAAGACCGGACGCTGGCTGCTGAATGACGCATCACGGTTTTTGCTTAACTCTGACAATCCATCCCTGATTAGCCTTGATACTGCAGGCAGCCCGGTTGCATTGCAGCCTGAAAACCGGGGGCTGCTCTGTGCAGGGGGAAATGTATTAACATCCGTCCCGCTTGATGTAGTCTTCCCCATTCTGCATGGGCCATTCGGTGAGGACGGCACGATTCAGGGGTTTCTGAAACTTGTGGATATTCCCTTTGCCGGACCGGGAGTGCTGGGTTCCGCTGTCGGAATGGATAAGGAGGTGATGAAGCGTCTCCTGCGGGACGCAGGAATCCCAATCGGAAATTTTGTGGTCGTGAAAAGCCATGAACGGGTGCCGTCATTTGCGGAAATAATTGATGTTTTGGGTTGTCCCTTTTTTATCAAACCCGCGAACATGGGTTCTTCGGTAGGGATCAGTAAAGTCCGCGATGAAGAAAAATACGCCGCCGCGGTAAAAGACGCTTTTCAGTACGACAGCAAGATCATCATCGAAGAATTTATCCGCGGACGGGAGATTGAGTGCGCTGTATTGGGAAATGAAGAACCCGCCGCATCCGTCCCCGGCGAAGTAATTCCCTCACACGAATTCTATTCTTACGATGCCAAGTACCTTGATACTCACGGCGCGGCGCTTGAGATACCAGCGAAAATTGACGACAAAACCGAAAAGCAGATGCAGCAGCTTGCGATTAAAACTTTTCAGGCGCTCTGCTGCGAAGGGCTTTCGCGGGTTGATTTTTTCCTGAAAGAAAACGGCGAAATAATTGTCAACGAAATAAACACCATGCCGGGTTTTACCCGTATCAGCATGTACCCCAAAATGTGGGAAGCAAGCGGCATTACCTACACTGAACTGATTACCCGCTTGATTGAACTGGCGATTAGCCGTTTTGAAAAAGAGCGGCGGCTGAAAACAAGCAAGTGATTGGGAGCAGTTACTGTTTGTTAGGCGAAAGTTGCGCAGAAATTGTTTGAAGAATAAATAAAAAAAATAATAGTAGCATCTTTTGCGTAATATAGAAGTTATTGACTTTTTCAAAAATATGTATTTTAATGTTAATATAAGGAATTTGCTGTGAATAGAAAAATAATTTTAGGTATTGCCATAATAACATTAGTGTTAATAGTGGCAGTTTCCGCTATTGCGAAAAACGCACAAGTGCAGGAGACACAAGGAGATTCAACCAGGACTGTTTCCATACAATTCGACCCCGAAAGCGACTTTGAGGTAAGAGTTATTGACGGCGGACAAGGAGTTGAGATTACTAACTATCTTGGCGGCAAACCGGAAATTATTATCCCCCCGAAGATAAGCGGTATGCCCGTCACCGGAATTGGGGAAGAGGCTTTTTGTACTAGAGTTACCTATACTGGTGAAGGCGAGGTTTGGATTAACCAGCTGACCAGCGTTACCATACCCGACAGCGTTACCTATATTGGAAAATGGGCGTTTTTCAATACTAACATGAGCAGCGTTACCATTGGCAGCAATGTTGCCTCTATCGGAAACCGTGCGTTTGCCTATAGCCAACTGACCAGTCTTACCATTCCTGACAGCGTTACTGAGATTGGGGAAAGTGCGTTTGCCTATAACCGGCTGACCAGTCTTATCATTCCCGGCAGCGTTACAGAGATTGGGGAAGGCGCGTTTGCCGAAAACCAGTTGACCAGCGTTATCATTCCCGGCAGCGTTACCTCTATTGGGAGAAGTGCGTTTTACGAAAACCGGCTGACCAGCGTTACTATCCCCGACAGCGTTACCTCTATTGGGCATGGGGCGTTTTGGAGTAACGGGCTGACCAGCGTTACTATCCCCGATAGTGTTACCTCTATTGGGGATTGGGCGTTTTCGAGTAACCAGCTGACCAGTGTTACTATCCCCGACAGTGTTACATCCATCGGTGGCAATGTGTTTAGATGGAACACCGAACTAATGGAAATAAATGTTTCCGCCAGCAATCCAAACTATGCATCAGAAGAAGGTGTCCTGTACAATAAAGATAAAACTACTATTGTTGCATGGCCAAGGGGGAAAACACCGGTAAGTATCCCGAACAGCGTTACTTCTATTGGAGCAACCGCATTTTGCGACATTCAATTGACCAGCGTTACCATCCCAGACAGTGTAACCATTATCGGAGACTATGCGTTTGACCGCAGCCAGCTGACATCCGTTACTATCCCAGATAGCGTAACATCTATCGGGAACCATGCGTTTGCCCATAACCAACTTACCACTATTACTATTCCAGATAGCGTAACATCAATTGGGGTCCATGCATTTTATAATAACCAACTAACCAGCGTAACGATACCGGGCAGCGTTACCAGCATCGGGACTGAGGCGTTTTGGGGTAACAGGCTGACAAGCGTTATCATTCCCGACAGCGTTACTTCCATTGAGCGCCATACGTTTTCCAATAACCAGCTAACCAGCATTATTATCCCAAGTAGCGTAACATCAATTGGAGACGATGCGTTTTTCAATAACCCACTGGCCAGCATTACCATCGGGGCAAATGTTGATGTAGCTGCTATAATGTCAATAAATAAATATTATTTAAACTTTGTAAGCGCCTATAACCTTACTTACGGCAGGGCGGCAGGGACATATACAAGACCCAATACCGACAGCACAACCTGGACAAAACAATAAAACATCCCCAAAAGCCACTTCGAGTCTTTTTGGGAAACTCTCTTAATAAAATAATATGATAATGGCGCAACCTTCGCCTAACTTGATTGATAATTGTGGGTCAAGTTTAGCGCAGAGCGGGCGGGGTATGAACCCTTCGCATACAATCAACAAAAAATGATCAAAAATGTTCATTTTTCTTTTTCGATTTGTTATTTACTCACAATATGGTTGGTATTACCATTAAGAAAAGATAAAGAAGGAGAATTCACAATGAAAATTAACCATAAAAAGTCTCTGCTGTTACTGATCACAATTGTTTTATTAACAGTGTCCTGTACGAAACGAATGGATATGAAGAACGATCACTCCGGTGAAGAAACAATTGATTTTTACACTAAAAATGAGATTCATCCCCGGTTTTACAGCATTGCCGATACGAAGAATAATGTATTTTGTTATCTGTTAATTGGAGATGAAAAAGCTTTATTATTTGACACAACATACGGTTCTGCGCCTTTGCACCGTATTATCAGGGAAATTACAGAATTGCCTGTTACCGTTGTTTTGGGGCATGGACACATGGATCATTCGGGTGGCGCCGCGCAGTTGTACGCATACTTGAACAGCGATGTTTGGATGCACGAAACAGAGCTCAATTTATTCCGTTACTACAACATGGAAACAAGATTTCTAAAAGAATTGAAGATAGGCCAGGTTTTCAATCTTGGCGGCCTGGATGCAGAAATTGTTGGCATGGAAGGACATACTGCCGGCTCCATAGGGATATTTGTTAAAGAACATCGTCTTCTTCTGACCAGTGATTCCGCCAATCCTGATATATGGCTGTTTCTAAACGAATCGCTTCCGATAAATGAATATATTGCAATGCTGGAACGTACCATACTGCTAGATTTCGATACATTTTTTATTGGTCACAGCGATGAACCCATGTCAAAATCTGATTTTCAGGAATTTATCAAAGCAGCGCGTAACGTATCGGTAGAAAAATCAGAACCGTATGAGCCATATCATTCTGTTTTTATTTACAGAGAAGACGGCGCGAGTGTTTTTTTCAAGGGTGATTCAGCCGAATGGGAACGCCGTCTGTCAGCAACAGAGAGCAATTTACCGCCAGGCAATCTGGGAGCTTTTGAAATTGTACTTTGGGACAATTTTTTATATGGCAACGGTTATCAGGCTTATGTACAAAACAGAAACATGTTGAACGGTTACAGGCTTAAGAAAGGTGACACATATACTCTAAAAGTGACTTATACTGCCAGCCGTGATTTAGAAAAAGAATTGTTGGCAGGTTTTGTGGATGTGACAGGCGGAAAATGGAAAACTCTTAGTTACACTCAAAAAGCTATTGAGCCGCCCAATGTAATTTTAGGCCATGCATCAAAAGCCGGGGAAGTAGTTTCCTCGGAAGTAACAATTTCAATCGTAACTGCCGCAGGAATCTCCACTGCTGCCGCAAATACGCTTGTTTTGGAAACCCTGGGGCAGGGCAGACACAAATCGAGAAATTCCGGTGTGCAGGGACCGGTAACAATTTCTTTTACTGAATTTGTTCTTACAAAAAGATAAAGCAGCCCTGCCAGGCACGATCATCACCCAAACAACTCCGCAAGCAGGATTGCTTTCACTCCGGGCGAAACCCCGGCACATCCCACTCCGGCGGTATTTTGACGGGCGCTCCTTTTGAATCTACAAAAACCCAGGTAACTTTTGCCTCGATCAACAAATCTTCTCCCCGCCATATTTCCTGTAAAATGATCCCGCTGACCGCCCCTTTTTTTATCGGCCGGGATTTTATCACCAGTTCGTCATCGGCAAACGCCGGTTTTTTGTAGTCGATCTCTATCCGGGCTATGTAGGTTCCATATCCTGCCTGGAATGCTTTGGGATAATCAAAACCGGCGTCTTTCAGGAATTCATAACGCGCATACTCAAGATAATTGAGATAATTGGCGTTATTTACATGATTGTAGCTGTCGCACTCATAGGTTCTTACCCGCAGGGAACATTCGCTTGTCATGGTTCAACTATATCGCGGAGAACCTTGCCTACTCAAGCCGGTAAGCGGTTAAATCGGGAAGCTTGTCCAGAGTTATCACCGCCGGATGATGATAGACTTTCATTTTATGCGCCTGAGTATTGTGGTATTCCCCTGTCCAGTGGTTATCCTTGTGGGTTTGCCCCTGTTTGGAGTTGCCGCCGTCATTCCATGTCATGAACCATGACCACATCGCTCCGTCTTTGACACATTCTTCCGGGTCGGGAATTCTGCCGTTTTCCGTAAGTGCTATAATGCGGTTTTTATCAGGGTCCATCTGATTGTGGGTTTCGGTAAATGCGGATTTCATTGACGAATAACCGCTTTGAGTATAAATGTCGCGGCCGATAATATCCACGGTAGCCGGATCAGGAAACCATTTTGCATTGTCAGCATTCCATATCCAGATCAGGTTGTTCAGTCCTTTTTCGTGCGTGAGATAATCGTACATCAATTCCCAAAGTGCGATATATTGAGCGGAGCCGCTTGCTCCCCACCAGAACCAGCCGCCTGCCGCTTCATGCAGCGGGCGCCAAAGAACCGGAATATCCCTGTCCTTGAGAGTTTTAAGCCGCAGGGCGACTCTATCAAGATCTCTTATTATGGCTTTATAATTATCGCTTTCGGTATCCAGCCTGCCGTTCTTCCACGGAATACGGAAATTTGTTTCGTTGGAATAAAATTTATCACTTACACCCACCCGCCAATGCCAGCAGAAAGTAACAATACCGTGGACATTCGGTCTGTTCGGAAGCAGAGCCACACCGTTATTCTTGCCTTCCCACCATTCAATGGCTTCGTTAATCTGCTGCCTGCCGCCCAAAAACGGGGCATTCGGATCAGATAACTGGAGAAAATCAAAACCCTTCAGCGCCGGATACTTGCCGGTGTCAGTATGAACACGGGCTATCATGTCCATTTCATCATTCATAGTCCATGCTGTGTCCATCTGACCGGAGATGATGCTCTTACCATATTGATCTTTAAGATAATTGAAAAGCCGTTTTGTATTGGGAGATAATTCGGGAGAGGGACGGGAAATCCGCGGCGGCGGCGGAGCCGAAGGAGTTTCCTCCTGAACCTGAATCGGCGGAGGGGCGGAAGGGCATGATGAAAATACCAATAACGCCGCCAATGCCGTAATACCGGCGCGGATTCCTTTCTTCATATACTACTCCCAGCGAATGTTATCAAAGAAAACAGGGCCTTTGTAGTCGGTTTTGTAACCGGCAATTGCAAAGATCATATTGTTCATTGCATTTGAAGTGCGCGGAGTAAGGCGGAGGCTTACAGTGGCTTTTATAAAACCGTTGTCCATTTCCTCACCCTTGATATGATCGCTCTGACATTCCGATAGTTTCTTGTTATCATTCATGAAGAGAAACTTGCTTTTGAAATGACCTTTGGTTGAAAATTCAGGGTTATAGATTATGTCAAATACAAAGTTTTTATAGCCCGCCATAACAAAAGGTTCACTTAATTTGTACCCTAATTTGGGTTCCGACCATTCTGAGCCCGTATCTTTGGTAAAATCAACATCCATCCTGAGCATGGGTTTCCCCAAAGTGGTATCATCGCGGCTGATTTCCACAGTTCCTTTATGATCCCAGAATTCTGCTATCGCCACTGTCCAGTTGGCGGATACGGATTCAGGATCATCAAAACTAAGCCTGAACGGTTCTACCGCAACCGCTGCATTGCCGCCGCCCCCGCCTGAAGATCCGCACGAGAAAACCAAAACTGCAGCAATAACCGCAATAACCGCAAAAACATACTTTCCATGTTTCATAAAATCCCCCTAAAATTTCTTTATGATTATTTTAAGGTTATAAAATCACCCTGTCAACAAGAAAAACGACAGGGTATACTCATCACATTGTCTACATTATACTGAGGTCATGTTCACATTTTGCCCCTCTTGTGCATCTAAAAAAATCGCATTTGATGACATAAATGTTTTCCGCTGCCCGGATTGCGGCTTTGTCTATTACCACAACACAGCTGCGGCTACCGGCTGCCTGATTTATGTGCCTGACACAGAGAGACTTGTGTTCATGGTTCGGGGCAATGAACCGGGTGCGGGCAAACTTGACCTTCCCGGCGGCTTTGTTGACCCCGGCGAAGGCGTGCTTGAAGGACTCTATCGTGAGCTGCGGGAAGAAATCGGCTGGACGCCGCCCGGAGCTGACCTGCCTCAGGTTTTCACGCTTTTCGCCTCTTTCCCGAATGTGTACCCGTACAAAGGCATCAATTACAATACCTGCGATCTGTTCTTTACCGTTTCCGCGCCCGGTCTGAAACCGGAGGACTTGCACCTGGAAAAGTCGGAAATCGCCGCTGTCCGTTTCTTAAAACCGGAAGAAATCAATTATGACGATATTGCCTTTGAGTCCATCAAACGGGCAGTGCGGGCGTTTGTCCATCGGCGTTCTTGACTAATTTGCCATTTCTTATCATCTTAAACTTATGAACCGTAATTCGCCTGTTGCAAATTCCGCTGTTCCCGGTGAATACCACAAAGTAGCGGAGCGGCTGTTCCCTCAGGACGGGTTTTTCAAAAGCCGGGGGCCGGATGTGAAATCTGCCGCGGAATTTGCCAAGGTGCTGGGAATTGGCGCGGAGTATCAGCGCCTGCTTGCCCTTGATAAAGGCAGCGGAGAAATGCGCAAGTTTCTGGAACATTTTCAGGATAACCTGGATCTGCTGATTCAGAAAACCTGGGTTGAAAAAGCGGACGAAACCCGCAAGGAAAAACTTCAGGACGAAGTGCCGCCTTTTATGTCTACGATTGAGCAGGGCAATTTCCCCAGAGCTATTGAAGAATTCGGCGCTATTCTTGAAGAACTTGCTTATCTTTTTTTTGGTATCCAGAGTGATAAAGATGATTTTACCGAGTATACGTTCCGCATTGACGCGCAAATGGGGCTTTTCTGGTGGTACGGCGGCAAACTTGCCGCATTGAAAGAACTGAGCGAAAAAAACAGCAGCGGAAACGATAAGGTTCTGTGGGCGGTTCTGCTTCTCGGCATCTGTTATCTGACGAATTTTTAAAGGAAAAAAAAATGGCTATTACAGATAACTCCGTTTCATATAACGCTGCCTCAACAGATTTTATCAGCGAATTCATAAAAGAAGATTTGGCATCGGGAAGGTTCGATCATGTGCATACCCGTTTTCCGCCGGAACCGAACGGCTGGCTGCATATCGGGCATTGCAAGGCGTTTTGTATCGATTATGAATTGGCGAAGCGTTTTGGCGGAAAATATAATCTTCGCTTTGACGACACCAATCCCGAAAAAGAAGATCAGTCCTATGTTGAAGCGATCAAGCGCGACATCAAATGGATGGGCTACGACTGGGAAGACCGGGAGTATTATGCATCGGATTATTACGAACATCTGTACGATCTTGCGGTAAAGATTATTAAAAAAGGAAATGCGTATGTTGATGATCTTACTGAAACCGAGATCAGCGAATACCGGGGGACAGCGGTCGCGGATAAAAACAACATACCCGTAACGCCGCCGGGGCGGAACAGCCCATACCGCGACCGTTCCGTGGAAGAGAATCTTGACCTTTTTGCGCGGATGCGCGCCGGAGAATACCCCGACGGGGGGAAGACTCTGCGCGCCAAAATCGACATGACCCATCCAAATCTTTTGCTGCGCGACCCTGTCATGTACCGTATCCGCCGCGAAACCCATTACCGCACAGGAGACGCATGGTGTATCTATCCCATGTACGATTTTCAACATCCGCTTTCGGACGCGAAAGAGGGCATAACTCACTCCCTCTGTTCGCAGGAATATGAGATTCACCGTCCCCTGTACGAATGGTTTATCCGTGAGGCGGAGGTTTTTCCTTCGCGGCAGATAGAGTTCGCCCGCCTCAACTTAACCCATACCGTTATGAGCAAACGGTGGCTGCTTAAACTGGTGCAGGAAAAATTGGTCTCCGGATGGGACGATCCCCGTATGCCCACAATAGCGGGTCTGCGCCGCAGGGGTTATACACCGGAGGCGATACGCAGTTTTGTTTCACAGATCGGTATCGCGAAAACAGACAGCATGGTAGACATTGCATTTCTGGAATACTGCCTGCGGGAAGATTTGAACAAGCGGGCACTGCGCGTAATGGCGGTTTTGCGTCCGCTCAAACTGATTATTGAGAACTGGGAGACTGATAAAGCCGAAGAACTGGAAGCGGTAAACAACCCCGAAGACGAAACCGCAGGAAAGCGCAGCATCACCTTCTCCCGCGAACTGTGGATTGAGCGCGATGATTTTGAAGAGATACCGCCGCCCAAATATTTCCGGCTCTTTCCCGGAAACTCAGTACGCCTGCGTTATGCGTACATTGTTACCTGTACCGGCTTTGATAAGGACGCCGCCGGAAATATCACCGCGGTTCGCTGCACGTATGACCCGGCTACCAGGGGCGGTAATGCGCCGGACAACCGCAAAGTAAAAGGCACGATCCACTGGGTTTCCGCGGCTCACGCTGTTCCCATTGAAGTGCGTCTTTACGATTACTTGTTCAGCGTTGAACGCCCCATGGATGTTAAGCTCCGTCCCGATGGCAGCCCCGGAGAATTCACCGACAACATCGCTCCTAATTCACTGGAAGTGATACCCAACGCATGGGGCGAGCCATGCCTCGCGAAAGTCGCGAGTGAGGCTCACGACAAACAAGTTTGCTATCAATTTGAACGGCTTGGCTATTTTGCCCGCGACCCGGATTCTGGGGCGGACGGACAGCCTGTTTTTAACAAGACCATTGGCCTGCGCGACACATGGGCTAAAATAGCGAAGAAAGAGTAAAGACCGGAACAATTTCTCCGGCGGCTGCGTTCACAGACATGCGCGAGGAACATTAGAGCAGCATCTGATCACGCAAAAACGACAGGAAACATTCCACACCGCCGCCTAACCGCTGCACCGGTGCAGGCCGCCTGCCCTCAGCGTCTGACACATCAAAGAAATCAAAGCCTTTTGTTTTGTCAGTGATCATGAAGGAGTCGCTGCCGTAGACACAATCATCCATTTCCAGAAATTCATCTCCCCAGAAACAGCAGTCAGAGACGTCCTCCGCAGCAGATTCCAAATGAGACAAAATGGCGTCTACATTGTCAGACTTTGTGCTAAAACCCAGTTCAATGTACTTGGCGTCGGTCGTTACTTTCAACTGTAAGCCGCGTTCAACACCCAGCGATCGAGAGAGCGCCACAAGACCGCGCACCCCTCCGGCGTACCCGTGCCAAGCCAGATTTATGTTGACCCGTTCCAGTTCGCCGCTTGAGAAAAACTGGTTATCACCACGGAATATGTTCGAACCAATATCGATTTTACAGTAATCGTCACGGCAGAATACAATGTCGGTGTTCAAGTCATAATCCTTCAGCAGCTTTATGTGAAAATCGAAGCAGACCTGATGGAGAACAAGAATATCTTTCCGGTCTGCTGTAACACCCGGTATAGTAATGAGTTTTCCATCTGTATCAAAACCGTAGTTATTCACCCCACGATCAAGTCCGAAGTATAAGTTTCCCCGGTGTTCCGGCTGAAACCTCTGTGCAAATTTGCCGTTATCGATATTTTTGAAGCTGGTGCCGCTGATGACAACTAACTTTACACCGGCTGCGAGAAGTGGCGCTATCGCCTGTGCCGCCGCATCTGCCGGAGACTTTCGCGACGTTACTGCCGTTCCGTCCCAGTCAAAAAAAATCACTTTATATTTGCGCATAGAATTTCCTCCTTCTCCAGCCGGCGCTTCTCGCCGTACAGTATGACGTTAAGGCTCTCCCCATCCAGCAGCCTTACCGAGCAGCCGCTTTTTTGAACCGAAACCTCCAGCGGCATTCCTTTGAAAAAAATACGAAAGCGGTAACCGTTCCACCGGCCGGGGAGTTTTGGTGAAAGCTCAAGCCCGTCCGCAAGCGGACTCTTCGGGTCAGAGTTTATACGCAAGCCCGCAAAACCAAACACTATTGCCTGCCACGTACCCGCCATGTTCGCGGCATGAATGCCCGCATATACATTGTTGTGATGGTCATCCATGTCCATCCGGGCTGAGTCGTTAAAATACCGGTACGCCTCATCGGTACGCCCGATTGCGCTTGCCGCGATTCCAAAAACACAGGTGGACAGTGATGAATGATGCAGAGTGAACTCCTGATAAAAATCATAATTACGCGACATCTCTTCGCAATCGAAATAACCGCTGTGCAAGAACATCGCAAGTATTGTGTCGGCCTGTTTTGCCATACGCTGCCGCCAAATAAACAGCGGGTGGTAGTTTTCGTATAACAAGTGCCTTTTTTCAGGAGGAATTTGTCTGTCGTCCCACGGTTTGCGAAGAAAAAACCCATCGTCCGGCAGATAGACCCCTTTTTTTTCATCACGGGGCAGGTACATATTGCCGGCAATGCTTTGCCAAAGTACTGGTTCAGAAAGCTGCAAATTGATCTTTCTACGCAAAGCGTCAAACGCGTTTAAGTCATTTTCTTCGAGCCACTTCAACGCTGATACCGCACTTTTAAGACTTTCTCGCGCCATCAGATTTGTGTAGAAATTGTTGTCAACAAACGCGGAATATTCATCCGGTCCGGTAACGCAGCAAATACAGTATTTTCCGCCCCGCGCTTCGGAGAAACTGCCCACATCCGCCCATACGCGGGCTGTTTCGCATAACACTTCGGCGGCTTTGGCTTTTAAGTAGTCCGTATCACCGGTAATTTTCACATATTGCGTAAACGCATACGCAACATCGGCGTTGATGTGGTATTGCGCCGTTCCCAGCGGAACACAGGTCGAACATTCCTCGCCGTTGATGGTGCGCCACGGATACAATGCCCCCTGAGCATGTCCCAGAACCCTCGCCCTCGCCCTCGCCGCATCCAGTGTTGAATAACGGTAGTCCAGCAGACTCTTTGCCAGATTTGGGAAGGTATGGATCAACACGGGGAGGACATAGATTTCCGTATCCCAGAAATAGTGGCCTTCATATCCCTCGCCTGACAGACCCTTCGCGCCCATTCCCGTGCGGCCGTCCCGTCCCGCAGACTGCATAACATGGAATAAATTAAAACGAATCCCCTGTTGAATGACATCGTCGCCGTCTATTTCCACATCGGCATTTTCCCAGAATGATGTCATATAGTCTCTTTGCTTTTGCGCCAGCACATCAAAGCCCTGTTGCTTCGCTTCATGAAGGATCCATCGTATATACCCATTAAACTCTGCATCAGGTATATCAAGGCTGGACGTGTAAGCAATAAACTTATCCATGGTCACTTCTCCGGCGGCGGTATACCTGACGGAACAGCGAAATTTTTCTGTCTCATAGCATTTGTCTGTTCTTTCGCTTGTAAGCAGATGCACACAACCGCATGCCATTTTCAATCCGCTGTTCGTAGTACGCCCCGCATAAAACAGCATATCGTTTATGGCGGTTATTTTATCCGCGTTAAGCGTCCGTCCGAACGGTCCGTAATCGATCAGCGGATTGGTAACGCGGGTATGATTTTCCACATTTGCATCTAACATGGACAGAAGTCCAATCTCACCCTTAAAGTCAAGCGGTATTATCCTGATACGCTGTACCATAATGTTTTTCATCACGAAGGACACAAACCGGGTGGTTTCAATACGAATGTGTTTGCCGTATGGCGATGTCCATGTCAGTGAACGTGTTACTATCCCTTCCCGCAGATTGAGCGTCCGGCGATAGTCTTCTATGCTGCCTGTACGCATATCGAACCATTCGCCGTCCAGATAGACCTTCGTTGTTTTCAGGTTTGGCAGGTTCAGCAGAGTCTGGCTGTGTTCGGGGAAGCCGAAGTTCCACTCGCCGTACCGGATCGGCTCGCTTTCATAGAAGCCGTTGATAAAATTTCCCTCAAGCCCTTGATCGGTATTAAACTCATAGCCTTCTTCAAATGTACCGCGCGTGCCTATGTAACCGTTTGACAGTGAAAAGATAGTTTCGTTCCGGTAATTATCCGCCATGTTAAAAGCGGTTTCTGTTACGCTCCATGGCTCAACCGGATATATTGGCTGCTTGGAATTCATACTGACTTTATCCTTTGATCGCCCCGGATGTGAGGCTGTCGATCACCTGCTTTTGCATGACGACAAAGAAAATGATTGTTGGGGTAATTGTCAGGATTACCGCCGCGAACAGCGCGGAATAGTTATTGGCAAACGTACTCATGTAGTAATTCAGCGCGATTGGTACGGTACGGGCTGTGTCTCCGCTTGTCAGCATGAGGGCAAAATAAAATTCGTTCCAAATGTTGATGAACTGGAGCATGGCGACTGTCGCCAGTCCCGGCTTTGCCAGAGGCAGTATGATGGAGAAAAAAGTCCTGCAAAAACCCGCGCCGTCAATATACGCCGATTCTTCAAGCGCCAACGGAATGGTTCTGTAATACGAGTACATGACAAAGAAGGACATTGGAATACCCATTGCAGAATAAACAAGGACAAGCCCGGTTTTAGTATCGAATATTTTAAGCGCTTTGAAAATCGAAAACAAAGGCTGGGAAATCGACTGAGCCGGAAGTAAAAGGGATGCGGAGATCAATAAAACGATTACCGGCTTGAGTAAAAATCTGAACCGCGATGCCGCATAGGCGCACATCGCCACAAACACAACGGTTACAATTATGCTGACACCCACGATGATAACGCTGTTCAAATAATATTTTTGTATCGGCGCATATTTCAGTGCGGCAATGTAGTTATTAAAGTTGAACCTGGACGGCAACGACAGTGCTGATGAGTTGATTTCCGAATAGGTTTTGAACGAACTTAAAAAAACCCATAAGATAGGCCCTAACGACACAATCAGAATAGTCAGCATGAAGGCGTTCTTCAAATAGGAAATGATCGTGTGATCCGGTAGAACGTGAATTTTCATAAAAACGCCTCCGCGTTGTTTTTGTTTTTATCGTGCACTTTGAATAACCGCCGGATCAGAAGCACCAGCGAAAGACCCAAGATGATCTGGATCACTCCAACCGCGTTTGCTTTTCCGTAATTGTTTTCCAGCATCGCGGCTTTATACAGATAGACGGGAAGATTTATTGTTGCCGTGCCGGGACCGCCCCTTGTAGTCATATATATGATGTCAAACTGGGACACCATAGCTACTGACGCCAACACGACGCAGGTTCCGATCACATTCCTCAAAAGCGGCAGTGTTATGTACCTGTCCATCTGCCAGGGCGTAGCCCCATCGATTGAAGCGGCTTCATATATCTCCTGCTCAACGGCGCTCATTTCAGCCAGGAAGATGACGGTATTGAAAGCGGAATATAAAATCCATGTCGCAGTAACAGTCAAAAACGCATATTTTGAATTTCCGAACAGATTCGGGACCCGGCTGTCTATTCCGAACCGGATAAACATATCTTTTACTATGCCGAAGCTTGGATTGAGCAATAATGTGAACATAACGCCTGTCGCCGCTGTCGGTATTATGTTCGGAATCAGGTAGACTGAACGTACAATTTTCCAGCCTTGCGGTTTCCTGCGTAGCATGAGAGCCACAGCTAGTCCGAGTCCCACATGGAATGTCGATTGCAGAAACACCCACAGCACAGTGTTTTTAATTGAAATCAGAAAGTCAATGTCACTGAAAATCATTTTGAAATTTGAAAATCCGCTGAAGCTCGGAGGATTAAAAGCCGTGTACCTTGTAAAAGCCGTTACTGAAACTGTAACAATCGGCACGGCGAAAATAAAGGCGAACAATACCATGCACGGCAAAATGAATAATGTTATCCAAAGCCTTCGGTTCTTGACCATTACACCTAACCTCCATCCGCAAAAATATCGGGGGCGGATATGGACTTGTTCAGAAACTGAAGTTTCCGAACAACAATAGTGAATCCGCCCCCATAATGCTAGATGTTCCTTTTGGCGGCCTGATTTAATCTGGCGCAGAATTGCGCGGGGGTCATATAACCGTATGCCAGCTCAGGAAGATAATTCGAGAATGCGTCAATTACATTCTGATGCCAGTACGCCTGATTCTGACCGTAGGTGATTCTGGCTTTTGCGCTGATGTCCAGAACTTCAGCCATAAGCGGATCGTCCCTTCTAAGGGAAGCAGGGATAGTCACCTGAGAAGAGACGGGCTGCAGCCCTGTCATTTCCAGCGCCTTGATCTGATTTTCAATGGTTGTTGAATATTTCAGGAAAGCCACTGCCGCCTCGACTTTGGCGGGGTCCTTGGCTCCGACCATATCGCCGGGCGTAGGTACCATTTCCATGCCATATTTCGGCATGAGCATGATGCCAACTTTGTCATAGAAACCGGCGGGCGCTTTATCCGGGCTGTTGAAATCGGGGATCATCCACGGACCGTTGGGGAACATTGCCACTTGGCCGTTGAAGAAATGAGTAGCCATTGGGTCATACCTGCCGCCCACAGCATCAGACGTGGTATATTCCGAGAGCATTTTCTGTAATTGCGTTGCTGCGGCGATCACTTGGGGCGTTTCATAATTGTCCGGATATTGCGTGTTCATCCATTTCTCACCCGCCGCACTTTGTGTGGCGATCAGCGCGCTGAACCAAAGATTGGTAAGCCAGCCTGAATCGGCGGTGTCCATGCCGAGCGGGGTAATACCGGCTGCCTTGAACTTATTACAGCTCGCGAAAAAATCGTCCCATGAAGCAAAGGATGTTTCCGGCGGCGTAATGCCGGCTTTTTTGAACAGGTCTTTGTTGTAGTAGATGTAGGAGATTTCTTTGGATACGGGCACGCCGTAGATTTTACCATCCACGGTGTTGAACTCTATGGAGAGGTCGTCAAAAAGCGCTCTCCATCCGGGATCAGCATTAAAGTACGGCGTTAGGTCTGCAACCTTGCCGGAACGCGCGGCAAGCTCGGTAATATTGTTACCGCCGTTCAAAACGATGTCCGGTAAGTCGCCGCTGGAAATCAGCAGTTTGATTTTCTGGTTGAAGGCATCCGTTGTCGGAATTTCTTCAAATTTGAACTCTACGTTCCTGCCCGCTTCTGTCTGTTTGAAACTTTCGAACAAATAGCTGTAGTATCCGGCTGCGTAATCCGTACCGACATGGTAATTGATCACATTGAGCGTAACCTTCCCGTTATTCGAAGAATTTGAGTTTCTGCCGCCGGCTTTTGAGTTGCAGCCTGCGAGCATTACGATCAACAGAATGGCAAGGCCTGCCGCGAATTTCTTAAGTGTGCTTGTCATTTTATTATACTCCTTGGAATTATTTTTGAGAGCCTCAAATCCGCCACGTTTGCCTGCATACCAGCATGCATTGTATGTGGGCATTTACAACGAACAAGAAATTCTCACAAAACAAATATCGTAAATAACAATGCGAGTGTCCATAGAGAATTTTTCCAAGTTCATAAAAGTCTTGCGTCTTTTCCCCGCGCGATTTGCAAATGAGCGATAATTTCAATAGATAAAACAATTACGGGGGGGAGGGGGGTCGATATTCTTTCTTTTCGGAAAATTGAGAACCATGAGCAGATTACTTATATTTGTTGCTTTTTCAGTTCTGAACAGGATTTATGGAGCAGTTATCTCTTCCACCAGTTTTTTGAATTCTTTCCGTTCCGTATCCGAAAGAGGTTCCGCCGAATAGAGAGCCTGTTCAAAAAGTTCTCCGCAGCGGATAATTTCACCGTTCCATTGCTCGCCGGACGCGGACAGCAGCGAACAATATTCTCCCGGCGCATGAGAGGGTTTCCACGACACCTGCCGGACTTCATCGCCCCAGATAATCAGCCGCGCAAAGAGAGTTACGCTGCGCCGTATGTCTCTTTTTTTCGCAAGAGAGTATGCCCCTAAAACATTTTCAGCGACGCGGCGGATTTCTTCCGCGCCGGGTTTACGGAGTTTCTGCCTGCCCTTGCTGCCTTTAATAAAATTGATGAATGAAGTCAGGGCGCTCCACACCCCCTTAGCCCATTCGGTGATTATTTTTCCCAGCCGTTGACGGAGCGTTAATTTCTTAGCCGTCTTGCCCCGGTTCAACAGTGGTGAAATCATAAACCATACAAAACCGGCAGCCGTAAGCCCGATGACAATGTATTGAAACCATGTCCACACCGGCAGCCCTTTCTTTTTTTCTACATCAGGTTCAGGTGAAAAGATCGGTTCCATATCCAAAGGCATGGGCGGCGGTTCTATTTCAGGCAAAATCAATTCCAGTTTTGGCGGAGGGGGGCGGCGGAACAGTTCCAAAAGCCATTTAAGAAAATCAATAACAGGTCTAATTGTAAGAAGGTTCTTGTCAGAGGACAGCAGAATAACAATGACGATGCACAGCGCGGAAAATATTCCCGTCCCAATCATGTGTTTGGTACGGTCAAACGGGGGAAGAGTCATCCCTTCTCCGGCGTAATACTGTTCCCGCCGGAAAATCCCAAGAAAGCCAATAATGCACACGCCGCTCTCCAAAACAAGAATCATCAGAAAGTAAAAGACGGGGCGCATGGGTATTCCCAAAACCGTGTTAACAAGGAGAAGAATACCCAGCAGCGTGAGCTGTAAAAAATAGTTTCGCCTTGCCGCAATGATTTCTTCATCGGTGTATTGCAAAAGGCTTGCCTCTCCGAAAAGCGCGTCCTGAAGCTGCTCCCCTGAGTACATTTCCGTGTATTCGTCAAAACGTTTTCTGGCGCTGAAAAGCTGCTTCAATGAAATAACCGAATCCCACGCATAGAGAGCGCCCAAAGATGCCGAAATATTCGGAAGCCCCAAAAGAAACTTTTCGCCCAGAGAGACATCATCACGTAACATAGAAGACAGAAAATATGTAATCAACAGAATGATTATTCCGGCGCGAAAATTGGCGATGATGCGGCTGGATTTTACATCCTTCATAATATCGCAATAGAATGATGCGGCTATTGCGCTAATACCGCCGCTTATGAGCGGGAAGTGCAAAGGGAAAGGAGTAGGCATGAGTTCTTTGAAGAAACCGTGCAGGAGGAAAACGAATGCGGACAGCATTACGATGGGCATATACAATGCAATGAGCGCGTACACCGGATTGTTGGAAAGGAACCTGCTTATTGTATCAGATGATTTCACGCCCGCTTTCCCTCATTTGATAACGCGGAGAATTCCCCGGAACCAGAAAAGGCATCGCCCGGTCATCAATGATCAGGTACTCAAGCGAAAGACGGTGCCGCTTCAATGAATTAAGGCTGATGTAAGCCTCGTCCCCCAAATCGGGGCCGGCGTAGAAAAACCGCGTCCCATAGGACAGGCGTTTACCCTGATCAAGCATTGCCCCTGCGCTGCCGGGTATTCCCTCATCATCAGAAACTGTATTCGCGGGTTTGGTCCAGTCCAGAATGGCAAGACGCTCAAGGATGGGAACAAGCGTAAATGCTGCCGGAGTGATCACCCGGATACTCTCATGACCTGTGTAGATGATGATCCCCAAATCCTGCCGCTCGCGCGCTGCTTTCAGGCAGAGGGTTGCGGCGGCTTCAATGGTTCTTTCAATAAATACCGCGTGTTTTTTCAGCGGATATTCATCGCGGTTTGCGTTAAGGAAGATCATGAGCGGATGCGATGCTGTCGCTTCGTATTCGTTAACCATGAGGCTGTTTGCTTCGGACATACGAGCGGTCGCTTTCCAGTTGATGCGCCGCAGTTCATCTCCGCTTTGATACGGGCGCAGTGAACGGCGATAGGTAATATCTTCAAATAACGGATTGGAACTGAGCATTTTCCCAAGCGGAATGCCGCTGGGGGTTTTCAGGGAAATAGAACGGTAGATTGGATATACAAAAAGCCGCGTTGTCTCATGCGCTGTTAGTTGAAAAGGAAACAAGCCGAGAGGATCGGCGCCCCGTACAATTACAGGACCGAGGCTGAATTCACCGCGCTCGGTACAATGCCCCTGCCAGACAAGCATCGTCCACGATTTCCGCGAAAGAGAACAAAAGATTTTCTGGTTTTTAACAACGGGCAGACCCCCAGTTGAATCGCTTGTAGCCACCATAAAAGCGGGCAGGATACCACGATTTTCGATTCTTAATTCTACCTTTACCCACTCATAGCGGAACACCCTGAGTTCAGAATCCCGCCTGACTATTTTTATGTTCCTGATTAGATACTCGCTGTAAAGCCTTGAACCTGTCAGCAGGAACAACAGAAAGAGGCAAAAAAATTGGCACAACGCGAGAGGCACAAAAAGATAAAAGGGAAGGAGGATGACAATTCCTGCCAGGAGCAGGCGGTTTCTCCTGATTTGAATTGCACCCCATGTCATGATAACTCCTTAATAGTGCGGTCGTATGACCGCACCATATAAACCGAACATGAAACGAAGTTTCATGAAGAAGTCCGGTACTCAGGGACGGGGGTTGCATCCAGAATGGACTGAATGATCCTCTCCGGCTGGATTCCCCGGACAACGGACTCGGAAGACAAAAGAAACCTCTGCCGGAAAACGCTGGGCGCCATTTCTTTGACATCTTCGGGGGTAACGTAATTACGGTTCTGCACGGCGGCATAAGCCTGAGCGGAGCGGTACAGCGCAAGGCTGCCTCTGGGTGATATGCCGATCCGCAGGCGGGATTCACCCCGCGTTGCAGCTACCAGAGCGAGGAGATAGTCCTTCACCACCGGAGCCACATGGATGCGGCATACCGCTTCTTGCAGCGGCGCTATTTCATCGGCAGAAGCCACAGGTTTAATATCAGTAACCGGATGGCTTAGACGGCGGTGATTTTCCAGTATCAGGGCTTCCGCCTCCGCTTCGGGATACCCGATATTCATGGAAAGCAGAAAACGGTCTTTCTGAGCTTCCGGCAAGGGGAAAGTTCCTTCAAACTCAATAGGATTTTCCGTAGCCAAAACAAAAAAAGGTTCAGGCAGCGTAAGACGTTTTCCTTCGATTGAAATCTGACCTTCCGCCATGGATTCCAGAAGCGCTGACTGGGTGCGCGGAGTGGCGCGGTTTATTTCATCCACCAGCACAAATTGATTCATCACCGGCCCCGGATTGTAAACAAAACGCCCTTTCCTGTCTTCAAACTCCTCGCCCTGCCGCCACACTGAAACGCCGAGTATGTCGGTGGGCAAAAGATCGGGAGTACACTGAATCCGGGCGAAGCCAAGATTGAGGCTTGCCGCAAAAGCCCGCGCCAGTATGGTTTTCCCCGTGCCCGGAACATCTTCAAGAAGCACATGCCCCCGCGCAAGAAAGGCGGTTATGAGCATATCAATAACTTTGGGTTTTCCCAGAAAAACGGTTTCTATGTTCTCCCTGACCCGCCGCGCAAATTCAGCGATTGGCTGTAATTCTTTCATAATGAAACTATACCATTTAATTATGACAACAGTGTGTCATAATTAAAAAGAAAAAATGAACATTTTCGGACACTTTTCACAATGTTTCTGTATATAATTATAAAGAGGGGCAAAAAGCAGGTGTCCGGTAAAAAAACAAAAGCCATAAACGACTACGGGGCCTCCCTTGAATATGACCTGATGAAGTACAAGCTCACAAGCGAGGCGCTGGGCATCGCTCTGTGGGACATGGATGTTGTCGAGGGAGACCCCGTTAACCCGAACAATAAATTTACCTGGTCGCATGAATTCCGCCAAATGCTTGGCTTTTCCGATGAGGCTGATTTCCCGAATATTCTTTCTAGCTGGAGCGGGCGGCTGCACCCCGAAGATCAAAAAAGAACGCTTGACGCCTTCGAAGCGCACATGACCGATCGTACCGGAAAAATTCCTTATGACCTGGAATACCGCCTGATGCTGAAAAACGGAGAGTACCGGCATTTTCGCGCCTTTGGCACTACCATGAGAGACAGCAACGGTACGCCGCTGCGGGTGGCAGGAGCATTGCAGGATATTCATGATAAAAAAATGCAAAACGAGCTTATCGCGAAAGCAAATGAACAAAACGAATTACAGTTGACCCAAATAAGCATGGTCGTTAAGGCGGCTAAAATCGGTTTGTGGGATATGTGGATTGTGGAAGGAGATCCGGTAAATCCGACAAACACCTTCACATGGTCAGACGACTTCAGGCATTTACTGGGATTTACCAATGAGGATGATTTCCCCAATGTAACGAGCAGTTGGGAAAATCAAATACACCCGGATGACCGAAGTTTGGTAATGGACAGCTTTGAAAAGCATATTCTTGATAAATCAGGTGCAACGCCTTACGACCTGGAATACCGGATGTTCATGAAAAACGGCGAATGTATATATGTCCGTGATTTCGGCAATACAATCCGTGATGAAAACGGCAACGCCATCAGAGTGGCAGGTGCGCTGGAAGATATAACCGAAAGAAGGCTCATGCAGGAAACACTAAAAAAAGCCCTGGAAGAGTCAAACAAAGCCCGCGACTTTACGACAAACATATTAAATAAATCGGACGCAATGATTTATGTAACCGATCTGGAAACCGATGAATTGTTGTTTATAACCGATTATATGAAACAGCAATTCGGAATAGAGGGCGATGTAACCGGGCAGCCTTGTTATAAAGTTTTACAAAAAGGCATGAACGAGAGATGCGATTTTTGCCCTTGCCGCCAGCTTGACAAAGAGCCGGATAAGGTAGTCGTCTGGGAAGAGCGCAACACCTTGACGAATTGCTATTACCTGAATACCGACCGCTATATTGACTGGCCGGGTGGCAAAAAAGTCCACATCCAATTTGTTGTTGATCTGACAGAAATAAAAGAAGTGCAGGAAAAGCTTGAGCAGCGTGAAAAAAAGCTGGAAGCGCTGAATAAAATGGCCGCCATCCTCCTCTCGCAGGAGAATGAGTCGTTTGACGAGACCATGGGCAGAGGCCTGAAGCCCATCACCGAGGCAGCCGGGGTAGACCGTATCGCGATTTACAAGCTTTTGGATAAAGAATCCGCCCAACTGGGACAGGTTTATCTCTGGTACGGCAAAACAATTCCTCTGGAAGATGAACTCATTATGCTGCCTCAAAACCCGCCTGTGATTCGCTGGACAGAACAGCTCCTGAACGGCATTTCTATTAATGAAAACGTGAGCAAGCTGCCGGAGGATGCGGCGGAATTCTTAAGCCTGTTCGGAGTTAAAGCAATTTATTTTGTCCCTATTTTTATCAAGGGCGAGTTCTGGGGCGTTGTAACCCTTGAAGATCATACCGACTACAGGTATTTTGATGACGACATCCTGAACCTGATGCAGTCCGCGGCACACTTATGCGCCAATACCTTCATACGCGCCGAAATGGAACGCGAAATAGCCATAGTTGAAGAACGCACAAAGCTGATGCTGGACTCATCTCCCATTGGCTGTAATATTTGGGATCAGAATCTCAATCTCATTGACTGCAATGAAGCCATCGTCAGCCTTTTTGGGTTAAAAAGCAAACAGGAATATCTTAAAAGGTTCTTTGAGTATTCTCCCGAATACCAGCCCGATGGGAAACATTCTTCAAACGAGGCTGAAAACCATGTACGAAGGGCTTTCGCCAAAGATGGAAGCATTACCTTTGAATGGATGCACCGCAAGGCTGACGGAACGCCGCTGCCCACAGAGATAACTCTTGTGCGGGTGAATTACGGCAATGGTTATGTGGTAGCAGGGTATACGCGGGATTTGCGCGCGGAAAAACAGATGGTTGAACACGCGCAGATGCTGCTTAACGCAACTCCGCTGTGCTGTCAGTTGTGGGACAGAAACTATCGCATGATAGACTGCAACGACGAAGCTGTGAAGCTCTTCGGAATGAAGGACAAGCAGGAATTCTTGGAAGATTTTTTCAAGTTTTCACCGGAGTATCAGCTTAATGGGCGGCGTACCGATGAACTGGTTGTCGAGCTTTTGGATGAAGCATTTGCGAAAGGCAGAGGCACTTTTAGCTGGGTATACCGGATGCTTGACGGCGCGTTAATGCCGGCGGAAGGCGTTCTTACCCGGATAAAATACAAAGACGATTATGCCGTAGCCGTGTATACGCGCGACATGCGCGAACATAACAGGATGATGGAGGATATCGAATACAGGGACAACCTGCTGCTGGCGTTGAATCAAGCGGCGTTTTTCCTGTTCGATTCGGATTTGAAATCTTTTGAAAACGACTTATATCGAAGCATGGGGATTATAGCTGAAGCAATAAAGGCAGACCGTGTGTACATAGGGAAAAACAATATGGTAGGCGGACGCCTTTGTTATACTCAGCTGTACGAATGGACTGAAGGCGCAGAACCCCAGCAAGGTAATATGTTTACAGCCGATTTTCCATACGGAGATATATCCACAGAATGGGAAGAACTCCTGTCAAAAGGACTTTGCGTGAACAGCTTGCTCCGCGATATGTCCACGAAAGAACAAGCTATTTTTTCCCCTCAGGGAATTTTATCTATCATAGTGGCGCCGATTTTTATCAAAAACAAATTCTGGGGAATTGTGGGTTTCGATGATTGTCACAGTGAACGGATATTTATGAAAGAAGAGGAATCTATTCTGCGTTCCAGCGGTCTCTTGTTTGTCAACGCCTTACTTCGGAATGAAATGATGCAAAACATACTCGATACTTCCGTTCAGTTGGAATCGGCGCTTAAAGAGGCAAATGCATCAAGTAAAGCGAAAGGTGATTTTCTGTCCAACATGAGCCACGAAATGCGCACCCCCATGAACGCGATTATCGGCATGACCGTAATTGGCAAGAATGCGAAGGACATAGACCAAAAAAACCATGCACTGAATAAGATCGGGGATGCATCATCGCATCTGCTCGGCGTCATAAACGATGTGCTTGACATGGCGAAAATCGAGGCGGACAAATTGGAACTGTCGTCCGTTGAGTATAATTTTGAAAAAATGCTGCAAAAAGTGGTAACGGTTATCAGCTTCCGCGTGGATGAAAAGCGGCAGCGTTTAACTGTGAACATAGATGACGGCATACCGCGCTTTCTTATTGGTGATGACCAGCGTCTGGCGCAGGTTGTTACCAACCTGTTGTCTAACGCGGTGAAATTCACGCCGGAAGAAGGCAGTATCCGACTTGAAGCATTTTTTGCCGGGGAGCAAAACGGAATTTGCGAGGTGCGCATTGAAGTAACCGACAGCGGAATCGGTATATCCCCGGAACAGCATAATAAAATATTTCAGGCGTTTGAGCAGGCGGAAAGCGGAACAAGCCGCAATTATGGCGGGACAGGACTGGGGCTTGTTATTTCCAAACGTATTGTTGAACTTATGGATGGCAATATCCGGCTCGAATCGGAGCTTGGCAAAGGAGCCAAGTTTATCTTCACTGTAAAAGCCGGGCGTGGAAAAAAGAGTCCCTGTTCACTGCTTGCTCCCGGTGTCAACTGGGAAAATATAAGAATCATAGTTATCGACGATATGATTGAAACGCGCAATCAGTTTGAGGATATATTTAGTCAACTCGGCATCCGATGTGATGTAGCGGCAGACGGTCAGGAAGCATTAAACATCATTGAGGAACGCGGGGAATATGACATATATTTTATTGACTGGCGTATGCCTGTCATGGACGGCATTGAACTGACAAG
>JAIRRJ010000071.1 GCA_031256035.1 Treponema sp.
CAAGGTTTGAAATACGGGCAATCTCCTGATTTTTATAACCTTTGGCAAGCAGCTCAAGCATTTTCTTTTGTTGTTTTGAAAGTTTAACAGGTTTGCCTGATTTTCTCATGTTTGCGGTAATGCCGCGGCGCTGTTTTGAAACGCCGTTGGCTTCCAGCAGAACTTCCGCAATGTAAGACCTGTCAAGTTTGCCAATGTAATCCTCCATACTTGCAGAGGCGGCAATACGTTTAAGAATAGGAACAACCGCCGCCCCTTCATCGGCAACAATGCGGATAAACCCCCTTCCCTGTAATTCGTATAACACTTCTTCAAGACAAACAGCGGCTTCGGCACGGCTGCCTGTTGACCAATCCAGACAGGCTTTAAGCGTCATCGCTTCAGCTAAGTCCAGTGGACGGCTGTAGTCTTTGGCAAACTGTATCAAACGCCGGATAAGGTCTGCCGCCTTGCCGCCCCGGTTCAGTACGATGTATGCGCGGACAGTGGTAAAATACTGAAATATTTTATAGAGGGGAATGCGCTCCTCAGCTCTGGAAACTTCGCCCTGCGGGCTCGTTGAGAGATCACTTACAAAATAATTTTCCAGCCATGTTTCAGCGGATTTTTTATCCGCGTCATTAAGCCGGAATTTTGTTTTAAGCGCCAAAAAATTATGTTCCAGATACCTCGCTCCTGAACGCCCGATATATTGTTCCATTTCCTCAAGCGTTTTGCGTAACATCGCATCATTTCCCATTGCCGTGTATATTGCGGATAGTTGGCTGTGAGCGGTAAAGGTAAGCTCAGAGCTTTGTACATCCGCAAACTGAAGGTTCGATGCGGCCTCTTTCCCCTGCAAGGCGAAGGCTAAAGCATCTTCAAGACAGTTTTGCTCAAAGAGAATACCCGACTGTAGACAGGGCTTTTCAGCCTGCCACAGTTCCTTTGCCAAATGGCCAATAGAGCGTTCAAATTTTTCCATCACCCCTTTGTCGGCAAGTTCGGAAAAATCACGGTGGCAGCGATGCACAAACGGAAGCTGAATAGTAAGGCTTGCCACCTGATAATGTTTGTTTGGCTTGACAACAGGCGGCAGCGAGGCAAATTCTGACAACAGTTTTGTCAGAGGTTTGCGGTAGTCCACCACAATTTCCTGTATCACCGTCTCCAGAAACTGCGGAAACTTTGTTGCAATTAACGGAATATGTTCCCAGAGCTTATCAAAGGCATACTCTGCGCCTTTGGAGTCGCCGGAAAGCCATGCCGCCTCCATACGTGCGGTGTACAAAAAAGGATAACGCTCGCAAATATTTTCCGGCAGGGTGTCACGATTAAATAATGTTGAGTAAGCAATGTATTCATCAAGCGAAGGATTGGTATACTGTTGAAACTGATACATAACTTGAATGATGATCTCCTCATCGCCTGAACGCACAGCGTAAGTCCTCGCCGAAAGATACTGCTTCGCCGCAAGATAATACTGCGCTGCTGCCCTGTTCGCTGCGGATAAATCCATGTTGATTTCCTTCGCCATAGTTCGCAGAAAATCAAGAAACAAATGATGGTAACGGAACATATCGTGTCCTGTCCGGCTCACAAAGGTATTGTTCGCACACAGTTCCCGCAAAAGATCGGGCGCATCATTCCGTCCAGTCAAAGCGGCGGCAAGCTCCGCGCTCATTTCGTCAACCACCGAAGTATGCAGCATAAAGTCCCGCAAACTCTCATCCCATTTTTCCCAGAGATACCGGCGTAGATAACTCTCGAACGCATACTCGTTATTATCTGAATCGATGTGCCCGCTTTTGGCAATAGCGTTCACATTTATCGCAAGGCCGCCCGATGCCATGATGACAAATCCGGCCTCTTCTTTTGTAAGATTGCGGCCCAGGCTGGTAAAATATGCCTTTAGTTCCGCTTCTGAAAAACGAAGTTCGGACACCCCGATCAGTGCCGCACTCTCGTCCCTGAACAGCCCCTTTAATTCTTCCGGCGGTTCGTTTCGTGAAAGAAACAAAACAGTGAAAGAGTGTGGCAGCCTTTTCAATACCAAAGGCAGGGATTTTAAAATATCGGAATTGGTGATCAAATGCAAATCATCCAGAGTGAGGGTGTACTGATTCTCGTCAGGCAACATTTCTGCCAGCAGCCGCACGGCGTATTCCACCGGCGATGATGAAAAATCGCTATCGGCAAGGATCGTCCGCATATTTTCATTATCCGGCTGAATGGAACAGAACACCGAAGCGAGCAGTTTGTAAAAAACAGACGGTATATTGTCATACGCATCAAGCCCTATCCATCGCGACAAATGTCGCGCCGACCGATGCTGTTCCGGTGAACGCTCACCTGCCTTGTGCCACAGCAGGGCGGTAACGGTTTTTCCGCTGCCCGCTGGCGCGCCCAAATAGATAAAACGGCTTATAGCAGCCCGCCGTATTTTTTCCATCAGTTCCCGCCGGGGAGCGCAGATTTCCGGCAGAGCGGCGGGAGTGCATTTTTCATTTAATAAGGCGGTCATTATGGTATTGTAACCCAAAAACGGAAAAAAGCCAATAAAACCCAATACAATATCGGTTTTTTACCTGCGTTTTGACTAAAAAACCCGATACAACACCGCAAATAACCCTGAAAGCAGCAAAAAAAATTTTCAAAAACCCAATATCCGATTATTGGAATAATTTTCATTCGAGATAGAATTTTTCATAGAAGAACATAAATCAAGGAGAGAAGAACCATGAAAAACATCACCAAAATTTTCGGACTTGCCGCCCTCATTGCGGTAACGGTATTTGCATTCGCATCTTGCGACCCCGGCACAACAAGTAAAGGAAACCACACCCACCAATGGGGAGAGTGGACAGTAACCACCCCTGCCGAATGTGAAACAGAAGGAGAGGAAACAAGGGTATGTGCAACAGACTCAAGCCACAAGGAAACCCGGCCTATAGCAGCGTTAGGGCATGACTGGGGGGAATGGTTAGTAAGCAAAGCCGCCACCGGAACCGAAAACGGAACAGAAACCAAAACTTGTAAACAATGCGGCGAAACCGAAGACCGCATCCTTACCGCCCATAT
>JAIRRJ010000097.1 GCA_031256035.1 Treponema sp.
AAATGCAAATTAGACGTTTTATCTGGCTTTTTCCACAGTTCTTAAAATATGAAAATAATTGGGATTATATAATTTCAATTCCAAAAATACCTCCTAAAAATGAATCAATGCAAATTTTAAGACATATTATTAATTGGAATCGTGGGAATATAGTGGAATACATTCCTCGTGAATATAAAAATATTATTTTGGATATATTTGAAAAACAAATAGATAAATGTGAAATGCAAGGTTGTGAATACATAGAAGTTGTAAAGAATGAATATAAAGAAGTTATAAACATTCTAAAAGAAAAAATGTAATAATTGATAAATTGCACTTCGCCTAACAGGATGGTAACTGTACGCCGCCTTGAGGCGGCTAGGCTACGAAAAACCGCAGTCGGGCGCGGATTAGAGTCCGAACGCCCTTTGTGCGGTTTTATCTCCGCCACAGTTTGGGCAGGGGTCGTTGCTGCGCAACGCCCTATTGCCTGCCCAAACCGTCAGTTACCGCCGGAACGTTATGTGCAAGTTTGCTAGTGTGTAAATACATATTGACAAAATGCAAAATAACAATAATATTATAAAAACAGGAGAAATGGTTTTTTATGAGTTGGACTGAAAATGAAATATTACTTAACTATACGAAACACACACCATGTAATGATATATTCAAAGCAGTTTGCAATGAAATTGGTAAAAAATATGCTGAAAAAGGATATAAATATTCTAGATCACGTCCAAAAATAAAAACAGAAGACGAGCGTATTAAATTAGAAATTTCTTTTTGGTCAAGTGGAAGAAACATTCTTGGGGAATATGTAAATTTGGAAATATTACCAAGTTTTTACTCCAAAACATTAAAGAATAATAATAAGGAAGGTTTTTTGTTTGGTCATGTACCATTATTTTATCACAAATATACAAATGATAAAACAAAAATAAAGGTAAACCAAATATATGGTGATATACTTGAAAGAACCGATAAATATAGCCATGAGTCAATAATAATCGACAACAATAATTGTAATATTTATGGAGTTGATGAAAATAAATTTCGTAAAATTCTAAATTTTATTGATACAAAAATAATAATTTGGTTTAAAAAAATACAAGATGAAATCGGGGTAATTGAGTTTTTGGAAAATGCAAGCGAGACTAAAAAATATGATCTACGGGGGGATAGGGGAAATACAAATTTTATTGAATATATGAAGTTAAATTTCCCCAAATTAAACGTTGAAAAATTGCTTAAGTAATAATCAAAAAAAATTAATAAAAAAAGCAAACCTGCACATAACAGGACTGTTTGCGCTCGCCGCTAAAGCAGCTAGGCTACCACTGGAACGCTATAAAAGAACGGTAAACCCGCACCCTCACCCAAAAATCACCCAAAATTTCCTGCAAAATCACCCTTTTGGGTGATGTGAGCCCCCTACCCATTTCCCCTACAATGTTCTTGGAAAAGGAGAGAATAATGGGACAAAAAGAGGCTGCATTAGCATTTACGCCGATAAGTGACAACTCGGCGTACTCGGTTTCAATTGATGTATCTGACTTTGCCGAAAGGGAAACTCTGGACATTTCTGAAATCAGTATACCGGCGGTTTACCAAAACTTGCCGGTAACTGAAATTGGTAGCCAAGCTTTTTTTCGGTGTAGAACACTGAAAAGCGTTGTCATTCCTGACGGCGTAAAAAATATCGGAGACAGGGCGTTTAGCTGCACGGGCTTAACAAGCATTGTGATACCCAAGACCGTTGAAAAATTTGGTAACAGCATATTTGCTGAGTGTAAAGACTTGGCAAGTGCAAAGTTGCCCGATAATCTAAAACGCATACAAAACAGTATGTTCGAGAAATGCGGTAAATTAACAGACATCACCATACCTGAAAGCGTAGAGTATCTTCGTGATGGCGCATTCTCTGGATGCAGTAGTTTGAAAAGTATAACGATACCTAAAAACGTAATTGACATTGGTAACGGTACTTTTTCCGGCTGTGGATTGGAAAGCATCACTGTTGCGGGTGATAACCAAAAATTTACCAGTAACGGAAATTGTATATTGATGAACAATGGAGAATACCTGAAAGCAGGGTGTAAAACCAGCGTCATACCCAAAGGTGTTAAATGCATTGGGCGTGGAGCATTTTTCTCCTGCGAGGGATTAACAAACATTTCCATACCAAACCGTGTAATACAAATTGATGCATACGCATTTTATGAATGTGTCAATGTAACAAAAATTACTATACCCGACAGTGTGGAATATGCAGATGAAGAAGTTTTTTATGGCTGGCAAAAAACACAAACCATTCAGGTAAATGAACAACAATCGCAAAAATGGAAAAAATCATGGAAGAAAGGCTGCAAGGCAAAAATTGAATATAGGGAGTTAAAATCATGAAAACCAATTTAGAATTCGGTTTGACAGAAAACGGGCAGGCCTACGAGGTGCTGAAAATGACGACCAATGATGCTACAGAGGTAAAAATACCTTCAGTCTTTGAGGGCAAGCCGGTTGTCGTCATAAAAAAAGCAGCGTTTAAATGCAATGCTTCGATACAGAAAGTTTTTATTCCCGACAGCGTAACAATAATAGAAGGCGATGCTTTTTCTGAGTGTGTGGCTTTGAAAAGCGTATCATTTTCAAAAGGTGTAACAAAAATCGGAAGTTACGCTTTTGCTTTCTGCGAAAGTTTAGAAGAGATTATTATTCCCGACAGCGTTACCGAAATGGGCAAAGGGGTATTTTACGACTGTAAAGCGCTAAAAAAAGTAAAACTCCCTGAAGGCATAAAAGATGTAAAAGAAAAAATGTTCCAAAACTGCGCATCTCTTGAACGCATTGAACTGCCGGACAGCGTGACTAAACTGGGCGGCCCTTTTGCCCTCCTCGGCGGCGGTCATGGCGGTGTTTTTGAAGGATGCAAAAGTTTAAAGGAAGTTAAACTTTCGGATAAAATAAAAAAATTGCACGATTTTACATTCGGCGGCTGCATAAGCCTTACCCATATCACGTTGCCTGCCAGCCTTACCAGCATGGACGATATTTTCGATGTTTATGGGCAAGATTGTAAAAACTTACCGTGGCCCGAATTGCCAAAAGGTATACAAAAGATAAAAAGTGCCAAAAACTGTATAGTGAAAGAATTGAAAATACCAAAAAGCGTAACCGATCTTGGCAATAATGACGGTGCTTTTTGCGGTGCAAAAGGTTTAGAGCGCATAACTGTTGAAGAAGGAAACAAAAACTACAAAAGTGACGGCAACTGCCTTATAAGAACAAAAGATAATGCGCTTATATTGGTCGGACCCGGAGGGGTGATACCGGATTACGTTACCAATATTGTCCCCCACGCATTTGAAAGCTGCACCGGCCTTAAACACATTGTTCTGCCGAAGAGTTTATCAAGCATTAACAGGGGCGCATTTGCGCATTTTAAAGAACTTGAAACTATTGAAATTCCTGAAGGCGTTACCGAAATAAGCGATTTTACCTTTAGTCATTGCACCGGCCTTAAAAACATCGTTTTGCCGAAGAGTTTACAAAGCATTGACTACGGCGCATTTTTACGTTGCCACCAGCTTAAAATTGAAATTCCTGAAAACGTTACTAACATTGCGCAGGGAGGCAAGTGGAGCAGTCAGTGTGGCGCCTTTGAAGCTTGTACCGGTACTCAAATTACCGTATCAAGCAAAAACAAAACATACAAGATGGACGGCAATTGCTTAATTAACATTCCAACTAAAACACTGGTTAAAGGTTTTGCGGACAGCGTGATACCAAGCTATGTTAAAGTGATAGCGCGCGGCGCGTTTTCGGAAGTAAAAGATTTGGTAAGCATGGTTATTCCTGAAGGGGTTAAAGAAATTGAAGGCTTAGCGTTTAACGAGTGCTCCAGTCTTACAAACCTTGTTTTGCCAAAGAGCTTGAAAAAAATTGGAATTCGCTCATTTGAGCAATGCAAAGAACTTGAAATTGATATTTCCGCTCAAGTGGAACTAGAACAATGGGCATTTCAAGGCTGCAAAAAAATCAGTATTGATGGAATCCCCGTAGGGGAATAATAAAAGGAGGTTTACATGAAACGATCATTGGTACTCCAAGCGGGAGATACGCAAAAGTTTTGGAAAGTTGAAGTTATCAGGACGAATCTGACGGTAACTCACGGCACGGTTGGTACGGAAGGGGAATCCTTTACAACACCTTTTAAGGGCAAAATAGAATGTCTAAAGGAAGCAAACCGGTTAACCAATGAAAAAATGAAAGAGGGCTATAAGGAAGCAGGCGATGACACAGCAATGCCCGATAAAGCTGATACTCCGAAAGGTGGAAACGCTTCAATGGAAGCAAAGTTACACGAAATGTATGGCAAAATTGCAAATCACCTCAATGAAATGGTCCCGGTGGAATGGGATAAAATTTATTTGTTGGGAGAGGTGGAAAAAGATCAAGCAAGTTGGTCTGCAATATTTTATTGTGTTGAATCTGAAAGCGGAGAAATAAAAAGAGGTCCTGAACTTATGAAAGAGCATGAAGTTCAAGAATGTCATGCTTTGGATAGGAAGTTATTTAGAATGATACTTGAATTAAACAATTGTTTCAAGGAAGCAGGACAGGAATTGTGGGAACAAGTTTCTTTCACCCTTGAAAACTCAGGAAAGTTTGATGTGCAATATTTCTACGATGTGGTGCATGAAAATGATGGCGGGGAATTACCCCGAGAAGTGGTGTGGGCGCACAAAACATTTGGTTTTAATCCGCCTGAGGGTAATTATCTAAGAGAGTTACTGGATAAGTATAAAGATAAAACCCGTTAGGGTTTTCTAAATTAAACGTTCAGTAAAACAAAGGAGAAGAAACATGAAATTCGAATTAAAAATCCCTTGCATTTATGATTATGCAAACAGTTTTTCCGAAGGTTTAGCTGTTGTAGAACTTAACGGAAAAAGGGGGTTTATAGATAAAAGCGGTAAAGAAGTAATTAAGTGCGTTTATGATAATGCGTACAGTTTTTCCGAAGGTTTAGCTCCTGTTGAACTGAGCGGGAAATGGGGGAGTATAGATAAAAACGGTAATGAAGTGATTAAACGCATTTATGATACTGTATTTGAATTTTCCGAAGGTATGGCCATAATAAATGAAAGCAAAAGGGCATATCATTTAAAACATGGTTTTATAGATAAAAGCGGTAACGAAGTGATTAAATGCATTTATGATACTGTAAATCTTTTTTCCGAGGGCATGGCTAGTGTAAAACTTAAAAGAAAAGAGAAATGGGGTTTTATAGATAAAAATGGTAATGAAGCGCTTAAATGTATTTATGATCATGCATATATATTTTCCGAAGGTTTGGCTGCGGTAGAACTTAATGGGAAGAGGGGTTTTATAGATAAAAATGGAAACGAAGTTATTAAATGTATTTATGATGATACAAACAATTTTTCTGAAGGTTTAGCTGTTGTAGAACGAAAAGGGAAATATGGTTTTATAGATAAAAACGGCAAAGAAGTTATTAAATGTATTTATGATGATGCAGACAATTTTTCTGAAGGTTTAGCTGTTGTGGAACGAAAAGGGAAATATGGTTTTATAGATAAAAACAGTAATGAAGTTATTAAATGTATTTATGATGGTGCAGACAATTTTTCTGAAGGTTTAGCTGGTGTAGAACGAGAAGGGAAATATGGTTTTATAAATAAAAACGGTAATGAAGTTATTAAATGTATTTATGATACTGTGTTTGAATTTTCCGAAGGTTTAGCTTGCGTAAAAATTGACGAGAAATACGGTTTTATCGCAAAAATTGAGGAATAAACAAAAGGAGAGAAACATGAAACGCACATTTGTTTTTCAAGATGAAAAATCACAAAAGTTCTGGAACATCGAAGTTAAAGGAACCGATTTTACCGTTACTTACGGCAAGCTTGGCACGACAGGTCAATCCTCGTCAAAATCATTTGAAACCAAAGAAAAATGCCAAAAAGAAGCCAATAAGCTAATAGCCGAGAAGACAAAAAAAGGCTATAAGGAATTAGCCAAAGGCGAAGCAATGCCCGATAAAGCTGACACACCCAAAAATACAACCGCTCCTAAAGTTGCAAAAGAACAAAAGGAAATCAAATTTTTCAAAATCGATTGGACAATCGACCAATTGTACAAGGGCTGCATTTTGGCAAGCATCGCAAACGCAATTTCGGCGGCAAAATTTCCGTTGTTTTCGTATGAACATTCATGGGATGGAATTAATTATAGCGCTAATAATACTTCCGGTATGAGAGGCACGGTTACTTTTCAAGGCGATTATTGTGTGGCGGCATTCAGAAATGAAAAATGCGACCGTATCGGTGAGAGAGAATCACATACGTTTGTTGATTATATTCCTAAAGAAATTAAGAATGACGTTATTGATATTGCGATAGAGCATACATTGCAATATCTGCTCGTAGGGTTTAAGGAAAAAAATGGCAGCAAATATACCGCACCGGTAATAACCGCTTTCCTTTGCGGAAAAAACAATGAGCTGTTTACCGAAGAGCCTTTTGAAGATTTTCTTGAAAACGGCGGTGAGTTGCTTGCAAGGCAGGCAATGGATACGGAATCTGCAATAGAAGAATGGGCAGAACAATGTGAAATGTCTCCAACACAAGTAAAGCTGCTCAAATCAATATATGCCCGGAAAATAGCAAACCCCAACGATGAAATAATTATGACCAAAAAAGAAATCGCAATGCTCGGCAAAGACCCAAGTGGACTAAAAGAAAGTAAAAAATCTTTTGGCGAACTGAATATTAAATGGGAAGAAATAGAAGATATTGAGCGCAAACCACCCGTTGAAACTCCTCAAACTTCCGCCCAAAAAACGCAGCCCAATTTGGACGGCACAGGATTTTATTTAAAGATACCTTTCATTTATGATTGCGCTTATCAATTTGAATCAGGTTTAGCTGCGGTAGAACGTAACAGGAAATGGGGTTTTATCGATAAAAACGGGAATGAAGTAATTAAGTGCATTTATGATAAGGTAAATGATTTTAGAGAGGATTTGACTCCGGTAGAACGTAAAGGGAAATATGGTTTTATAGATAAGAACGGGAATGAAATACTTATGGGTGTCTATGATTATGGACATATTTTTTACGATGGTTTTGCCGGCGTAGAACGCAAAGGGAAATGGGGGTTTATAGATACGAGCGGCAAGGAAGTGATTAAATGCGTTTATGATGATGTAAGAAGACCTTTTTCCGATGGTATTGCTTGTGTAGAACTTAATAGGAAATATGGCTATATCGATAAAAACGGCAAAGAAATTACTCAATGCGTTTATGATGAAGAAATCGGTTTTGACAGCAGTTTATTAGCTGCGGTCAGACAAAAAAAGAAATGGGGTTATATAAATAAAAACGGGAATGAAGCAACCGAATTCGTTTATGATTATGCATATAATTTTCATGAAGGTTTTGCTCAAGTGTCACTTAACGGAAAATGGGGTTATATAGATGAAAGCGGCAAAGAAGCACTCAAATGCGTTTATGATGATGCAGGTTATTTTTCTGGCGGTTTAGCTCGTGTACGACTTAACGGGAAATATGGTTATATAGACAAAACCGGTAAAGAAATAATTAAATGCATCTATGATGAAGCAGAACGTTTTGAAAATGGTTTTGCCCGGGTAAAATCAAACAAAAAATGGGGTTTTGTAGATACAAGCGGCAATGAAGTAATTAAATGTATTTACAACAAGGTATGGGATTTTTCTAAAAAAACCGGTCTGGCTCTGGTAATGCCTAAAGGAAAATGGGGCTATATTGATAAAAACGGAAATGAAGTGATTAAATGCCTTTATATTGATATAGGCGGTTTTTCCGAAGGTTTTGCTGTGGTAGAACGAAACGGAAAATATGGTTTTATAGATGAAAGCGGCAATGAAACGCTTATGGGCGTTTATGATTATTTAGACGGTTTTGAAGAAGGTTTGGCTCGAGTAAAATTTGACGATAAATACGGTTTTATTGCAAAGGTTGAGGAATGAAACAATGGCTAAAGAAAATGTTTTTGTAGATGACCCGGTACAAAGAAAAATAACCGAAGATGCAATTCTTGAATTAAATCAAAAGAGTTATTTTGGTTATGATTTTCTTATCCCTCTGGATAAAAACATAAAAGAAAAATTACAAATAGAATGTAATGGAAATTGGATAACTAATTTTATGAGCAATGATTATTATGGCGATAATATTACGTGGACTTTTTCAGGGTATCCCTATGACGAATGTTCCTTTTTTTTAACCCAAATAGATTTTAGTTCAACACAATACCATGTTTTTGGTATAAAACCGGGTGATGATATGCAAACTTCTTTGAAAGTATTATCAAACTTTGGTTTTGAACAGAGTAAAGGTGATTTATCTATTCAATTGAAACACCATAGTAAAGACAACAGCGATCATTCAAAAATAGGAACAATAACGGTTAATGTCAAAACTGGTTATTTGGGTAATAGGATATATTAGTATGGAAAAAGAGGAGATAAAATATGTGTGGCTTTTAACTAAGAATGCCAATCCTTTTTCTTCCCTTTGCATTTTTTCTGTTTTAGGACTTGACAGTTTAGGTAACTTCTTCTTCCTTGGCGTTTTGGCGCCTTTGCGTGAGGTCTTTTCAAGTAATGTTACTTACACAATTCAACCGCGAAGTTTACTACTTGTTCAAAATATTGCGGCGTAAGGCGGAATGCGGTGTCCCCTTCATTGTTAAGGCATTTCCATGTATCGGGGAGGTAGCGGCGCTCCGCCGGCTCTTTGGTTTTGCCGGAAATCAAAATGTTTGCAAATTCGGGACGGCTGCGTAAAAGGGCTTCGTACTGTTCCGCCTCTTTGCCCGGCAGTATGGTGATGGTTTGGGACGCAAGCCCCGCGCGCAGGAAACCCACATCATCAGAAAAGGGGGTGGGGGCGAGCAGGAAATTATCCAGTTTGAGCGTATGGCAGGCTTCCAGTGCATAAGCGCGCAGTTGGCTGATATTTTTTTTCAAGGTTTCAAGATTTGGGCGGTTGCTGCTTTTCAGAATATGATCGGTTGTGGTGGAAAGTATAAATGTATTGCCTGCGCCGCACACGTCAAAATTAAAAACCCTTGCTTTTTCAAGGCCGCTTGCTTTCATTTTTTCGCCAAGGGTAAAAGAACCTTGAGCTTCCAGACTTTCGCCGGGGCTAAGTTCTTCCTTATCTGTAAAAACAATGATCCAGTTATCTGCTCCCTTCTGGGTCAAAATCATGGCTACTTTTAGCAGGAAGAAAACCGCGATACTGTTGTCATTTGCGCCGGGGCTGTTTTTGACGCGGTCGTAATGCGCAACAAGCATGACCGGGCTTCCTCCCTTGAAAGGAAGGACTCCGTCTACGGGGCGCAGTGTTTTGTGATTCTGCGGAAAAACGAAAATATGTTTGTTACCCGCTACTGGAACGACTGTGTAATTCAACTTCAGCGATTCGATTTTCTGCACAAGCATTTTGAACCTGTCTACCTTCGGTGCCAAAAAATAAAAGTAGTGGTCGTAGGGGCTTGGTTTTGCCCAGTCCGGAATGTTTTCTTTCATACTATTAATTTCACCGCCTCAAATGTCCGGGATGGAGAACATAATTCTCCTTGAGCGTCTATTATTTTCAATTCCAATGGCATATCGTTTGAAATTTTTCCTTTAAGGCTTTCTTCCAGAATACCGTAAACCGATGCGGCGCAAAGTTCAAGGGTTTTCTTTATGTCCCTTGTTTCAAGAAAACGCGACAGAAAAACAGCCGCTGTCATGTCGCCCGTGCCGGCAACGCCGTTTCCAAGGGGCAGTTCGGGGGTGGTGATTTTATACAAATTTGTTTTATCGGAGGCGAGCATATTAATTTCGTTGTCTTTTTCTTTGTAGCTTGTTACAAGGACGATGGAAGGTCCCTTCTCATGCAGAAGATTTATTGCTTTTAGCGCATTGCCAATGCTCGAAGTATCAAACCCCGTCAGCGCTTCAAGCTCAAACTGGTTGGGGCAGATTATGTCGGCGAGGGGGACAAGTTCATTTTTGAATATATCGGGTATATCAGGATTAACGTAAAAACCGCGCCCGACATCGCCCATGACAGGATCGCAGCAGTAAATCGCCTTGCTGTTTGCCGCGCGTGATCGCTTTACCGCGTCTGCGAGTACCCGTCCGACAGCGGCGTCTCCGAGGTATCCAGACAGCACAGCCTCGCAGCGGGGAAGGACGCGCCGGTCTTCAAGGCCCATTATAAGGTCTTCCACAATTTCCGCGCCCAGAACCCTGCCCCTGTATGAGCCGTAGCCTGTGTGGTTTGAAAATTCCACCGTGTTTACAGCCCATACTTCCCTGCCAAGGCGCTGCAGGGGAAAGACTGCGGCGGTATTTCCCGCATAGCCGAACACAACATGGGATTGAATTGACAGTACCGCCACTATATTCTCCTTTTCGGACGAAATATCCGGTCTGCAAGCATTGCTAGAAACCTGAAAAACCTGCCCCGGCTTTGACCGTATTTATTGGAAAAATCCCCCGCGGCGTGTGCCAGTGAATAAGCGCCGTACTTTTTTTTCAAAAAATCCCAATGCTTAATAATCCACACATACAGATCGGCTTCCGTCCTGCCGGGAAAATTTACCAAGAGCCATTGTTCCTTAATTATGGCTATAACCGGATTATACACATTGTCGTACCATGAAACAAGGGCAGTACCGAAAGGTATTTCATCTTCCTTGTTTTCATTCAGATAGTATTTGTGAACCAGTATGTGGTTGTAAATTACGTCATATCGCCCCGGAGAACTGAAATTAAGCTCATTGTCATTTGTCAATTTGCCGAATTCTGTTTTTTCGTAAAAGATAATTTTCTCCCAGGCAATCAGGGCTTCTCTCAGTTCATCGGTGGTCATTTGAGGCTTTATGTTGATCTCGGTAGACAGGCTTATAACTTCGGCATCAATGAATTCAACATCCTGCGATTTGGCTACCGATACGCGGTGATTGCCGTCCCGGACAAAATACGCGCCGCCGATTTCGTATAGCTGAATTGAGGGCAGAATTATATCCCTGATGTGGGCTACATCAACACGTTCCCACCTTTGGCGCAAATGTTCTTTCTGCGGCAGAAAATATTTGTTAAAGTCGTGATAACGCCCCTCGCTCCCGGCAATTAAATTGATAGGCACTACCTGGCTGCCAAGATAAATCTGGTTCTTCGGTTTTAAAATATCTTTTACATCGTTAAAGGAAAGCAGCCTGTTTCGGTCTGTATTGAGAAAATGCTGAATCTGAGAAAGAACCGCCCTGCCTCTGGCGCGTGTAAAATCCGAAGCAGCCTGCTGGCTTGCGCTGTTTATTTCCATATATTCTCACCTGCATCAATAATAAAATGACTGTACGCGTTGACAACCGTTGTGTTTTTCCACTTGGTACAGCGCACATCTGACAAATCATACAGATGAATGTGTCCGTGGACAAGGTATCTGGGCTTAAAGACTTTCATGAACCAGAGGTATATCTTAAACCCGTTGTGGCATTTGTCGTTCCTGTCGTGGATGCCCTTTGGCGGGGCATGGGTAAGCAGTATATCCACAAACCGTCCGTGAAAAACGCGGTTCCACAAAAGCCGTGGAATTATTTTGACTATTTCCATGAACATCCCGAAATCCGAAAATTGGTTTTCGCCTTTGTTGTAACGTATCGATCCTCCCAGGCCTGCCACGATAAAATTATCCTCGATTACCACCTTCGACCCAAGATGGACGGCGCCGCAGCCGGGGAATTCTTTCAATGCTTCCATTGATGATGAATTCCATGATCTCCTGAAATACTTCATTTCCGCCGTATGATGATTGCCAAAAACAAAAAGCAGGGGCTTATTCAGGCTGGAGATGATAAAATCAAGGTATTCCAGAGGCAGGTCTCCGGCGCTTAGAATCAAATCGACATCGGCGAAACGGTCTTTAACGGAGGCGGAGTAGACCAGCGGATCGATTTTGTCGGAAACACAGAGGATTTTCAAAATTCATGCCCCTGAGCCAAATTAGGGCGGGGTAGTTGATGTACAAAAATTGATTTGCCGATATAATAAGTAGGGTATAAAAAATGGGGCATTGTTATCCTTGTAAAAACAATTCTAACCGATTTCAGAAGAATCAGAAAGGGAAAACCTTAAAAAAAACCGTGTTGTTTTGCGCAGGGTTGTTTTTAGCAGTTTTTTGCTATGGGCAGGCGAATTTTTCCAGAGGAGAGGAATTGTTGATGCAGAACAAACCCTCTGAAGCTCTGATTTTTCTGGAAAATGCGGTTGCCGAAAACCCCGCCCATGTTGCCGCATATCTTTATCTGGGCGTTGTTTATGAACAGTTGGAAAAGGCGGACGAAGCCATCGCCGTCTACCGCCGGATTTTACCCGGCGCGGGTAATTTGAGCGCCAATGTCGCCAATAATCTTGGGAACGTTTATTTTCAGAAAGGGAATAATGAAATGGCTGAACAGTATTATTCCCAGGCAGTCGAGAGCAACTCCGTTTTTGCGCTGGCGTATCTTGGCAGGGCGAACACCCGCATAAGAAAAGGCGACCTGCGCAATGCCGTTTCTGATTATGAACAATATCTGGCGCTTGAGCCGCGCACACCCCAGAGGCCGAGGATTGAACAGGTTGTGGCGCTGATTCGCGCCGAATTTGCCGCAGAAGAGCGAAAAAGGCTTCTTGCCGAAGAAGAGGAACGCAAGCGCGCCGAAGAGAGGCAAAGGCTTCTGGATGAAGTGTCGGCCTCCCTGCAATCGGCGGCTGATGCCAGCAAGGGCATATCGAGCGGATCGGAAAATGTTGAAGGATATGAAAATGAATTTGAATTGGAATAGAGGGAGGGGGTTGTGTCCAGAAAGAAAAAGATCATTTTAATTGCATCAGGTTCGCTTCTTGTGCTGCTGATCGCGGGCGGGATAATTCTGCTTGTGCGTAACAAAAATAAAGCGGCAGGCGGGTATGGCAATACTGTAGTATCGGCGACAGATACCAGAAGGGAGAACATCTTAAAGCTGGCTAGAAGTTATGCCGAGGCGGGCGAATACGACAGAGCCTTGAATCTTCTTGACGGCCTTCTCATAGAAAACCACGATGATGAAGATGCCAAAACCCTTCAGCGGGAAATATTAAACACGGATCGCAACAAAGGTTCAGGTTCAGGCTCAAGTGAAACCGATGCCCTCCTTGCGGCGCAGCGTCAGTTTCTGGACGAGCAGAGGCGAAGCATGAGTGAAGCCATGCAGAACAGAAGCGCTTCGGATTCTCTTGCAGCCGCACAAGCGGAAGCTGCCGCAGAAAGAAGGGCAGCCGCCGAAGCGGAAGCTGCCCGCAAGAAAGCGCAGGAAGAAGAACTTGCGAAAGTTTCGCGGGAATTGCAGGAAAAGATGCGCAAGGTAAATGATCTTGTGTCAACAGCGAAGGCGCAGCTTGCCGCGGATGATCTTGCCGGCGCAAACCGGACTGTTACTGAGGCGCGCAGAGCCATGCCCGAAGGCGAAGACCGTTTTGAATCGCAAAAACTTGCTGAAATAGCGGATTCTTTTTATGATTATTCGGCGCGCCACCCTAATGCCGCAAACGGGCGAGAAGGCGCATCCAAATCGGGTGAACTTGCAAATGACTCCGTGTCTAAAGACCCAGCTCAGGCGCTGCCGCATCATGTTCTTGGAAAACTTGCGCGTGATGCAGGTCAGAACGACAAGGCGATTTCTGAATTCAGGGAAGCCTCCCGCCTTGATCCGTCAAATTATCTTTATGCCCATGAATTGGGGCGCGCCCTGTTTGCCGCAAGGCGTTATCAGGAAGCGCGTGACGCTTTCCAGAATGCGGTGAAGTCAAACCCCAATTTTGAACCTTCCTGGTACAACCTTGGCGGAACTTTCAGGATGTTGAACCGCCAGGATGATGCCCTTTCTTCTTACAAGCAGGCTGTCGCGGTAAAGGCGGATTATGTGCCGGCTCACCGTGAAATAGGAAGAATACTCCAGGCGAAAGGCGATTTCAAAGGCGCCATTGACGCTTTTTCAAAAGCTCTGCAGTACAGCCCCAATGACTACAACACGTTATGCGAAATAGGCGCCGCCCATAGCCAGGCTGGTAATTTTACGGAAGCGGAAAAATTCTTCGCACAGGCATTGCAAACCAATCCCAATGATGCCCAGACCAATTACAACATGGCGGTGGTAAAACACGGCCTTAACAAGCATACCGAAGCGATTACCTTTGCAAAAAAAGCGGTAGACACAAGCCCTTCCAATGCGGTTTATGTGTATACTCTGGGGCTTGCCTGCGAAGCATCCAATGGTATTGACGCGGCGATTGCCGCATATAAAAGAGCGGCGTCTCTTGATCTCAAATACCTGCGCCCGAGGATCAACCTTGGCAGCCTCTACCTTGCGATGGGGAATCCTGATGAAGCCGGGCATTATTTGAATGAGGCTTACGGCATAGAACCTGCCAATTTCGAGGTAAACAATAATTTGGGCGCGGTATATGCCAAAAAAGAAAACTGGTCGTACAGCATCGTTCATTATGAACGGGCATTGACTGCAAAACCGAACGACCCTATTGTGCGGTTCAATCTTGCGCGCGCTTATGCGGGAGCAGGCGATCTTGATAAAGCCCACGGTTCGTATCAGACATTGCTGCGCCTGACACCGGATAACTGGGACGCAATGTACGAGCTTGGGATGACCTGCCTCAGCCTCGGGAAAAACGATGACGCGAAACGTTATCTGCAAGACCTTATCAGCCGCAATCCCCAATATACGCTCAAGACCGAAGCGGAAAAAATATTGAGAACATTATAGGAGTACAGATGAACGCGATCATAACGGTGGTGGGCAGCGACAAGGTGGGAATAATAGCCAAAGTTTCCGCTTTTCTTGCGGAACGCAATATCAATATCGAAGATATATCGCAGACTGTTTTAAGCGGCAACTTTGTAATGATGATGATGGTAAACCTTTCTTCATGTTCAAAAGCTCTTGATGAAGTAAAGCGGGAACTATCAGGGCTTGGTGATACTTTGAGCGTTTCCATCAGCCTTATGCATGAAAAGGTTTTTTCGGCGATGCATCGCGTCTAAGCTAAGTAAAGAGAGATACAATGTTATTTACAGCACATGAAATAAAAGAAACCGTAGATATGTTTCTGCGCTACAAGCTGGACATCAGGGCAATTACCCTGGGAGTATCCCTTTTGGATTGCGCCTGTTCAACAGGAGATGCAACACGAAAAAAAATTCGCGAAAAACTTCTGCGTATTGCGGGGCCTCTTGTAAAAACAGGGCATGACATTGAAACAGAATACGGGATTCCCATTATCAACAAGCGAATCTCCGTAACCCCGATAGCGATTGTCGCCGCTTCCTGCGATGAGGAGGACTTCACCCCGTTTGCCAAAATCCTTGATGATACTGCAAGAGAGTTAGGTGTAGATTTTATCGGCGGGTTTTCGGCTCTTGTTCAGAAAGGGCTTACCACTGGCGATGAAAGGCTCATCATGTCCCTGCCGAGAGCGCTTTCGCAGACAGAGCGGACTTGCGCCTCTGTAAATGTTGCGGCAAGCAAGAGCGGGATCAACATGGACGCTGTAAGGTTAATGGGAGAGATCATCAAAAGAACTGCCGAAGAAACTGCCGCAAGGGACGGAGTCGGCTGCGCGAAGCTCGTAGTTTTTTGCAATGCGCCTGAGGACAATCCCTTTATGGCGGGGGCTTTCCACGGTGCGGGGGAGGCTGAGAGCGCCCTTAATGTCGGAGTATCGGGGCCGGGGGTGGTAAAGGCTGCGCTTGAAAACTGCCGGGGCGCAAGTTTTGATGAGTTAGCTGACACTATCAAAAAGACCGCTTTCAAGATAACGCGCATGGGGCAGCTTGTCGGAATGGAAGCGGCTCGCCGCATCGGCGTGCCATTCGGTATATTGGATCTTTCCCTTGCGCCTACTCCGGCGGTCGGGGATTCTGTCGCGCGTATTTTGGAAGAGATGGGGCTTGAAGCCGCCGGAACTCACGGCACAACCGCGGCGCTTGCGATGTTGACCGACATGGTAAAAAAAGGCGGCATCATGGCGTCCACCCATGTCGGCGGCTTTTCCGGCGCGTTTATTCCCGTCTCAGAAGACGAAGGCATGGTCGCCGCCGTAAAGAACGGCTTTATCACCCTTGATAAACTTGAAGCGATGACCTCAGTCTGTTCTGTGGGGCTGGACATGATCCCCCTGCCGGGAGATGTAACGGCAGCGACAATTTCCGCAATCATCGCCGATGAGATGGCAATTGGCATGGTCAACAACAAAACCACCGCTGTGCGCGTAATCCCCGTTCCGGGCAAAAAAGCCGGAGAGTGGGCTGAATTCGGCGGTCTTTTGGGCGGCGCTCCCATAATGGCGGTGAATGCCGCCAAAAGCGACGCTTTCATCAGCCGCGGCGGACGCATCCCCGCGCCTATCCATAGTTTTAAGAACTGAATGGTTGTTCTGTTAACGCTTTCTCCGCCTCGGAAATTTCATCAAAGGGCATAACATGATCCGCGTAGATAATCGAATTTTCATGCCCCTTTCCCAAAAGCAGGACAAGGTCTCCTGCGCGGGCGAGGTTTAATGCTTTACGGATTGCTGTTGGACGGTCGGGAATCAGGAACAGGTTTTCGTTACGTTTGAATTTACTCTGTTCTGTCTCAGCGCCATTGGCAATTTCTTCCAGTATGTCCATTGGTTTTTCGCCGCGCGGGTCTTCATCGGTGATGACGATGATGTCGGAATACGCCGCGGCAATCTTTCCCTGTTCGGCGCGTTTTTGCGTGTCACGTTCTCCCGCAGAGCCGAAGACGCTGATTATCCTGCCGCCTGTTATGTCAAGCCGGGTTCGCAATGGAGGGAAGATTGTCCTGAATGACGAAGGCGTATGCGCGTAATCTACCACAACTTCAAAGGGCTGTCC
>JAIRRJ010000009.1 GCA_031256035.1 Treponema sp.
GGCAGCGTATTAAAGAAAATAAAAGGCTCAATCGATAAAATCACCCGCTCCACCGGAAATGTTCTTGACAGGTTCGAAGCAATTGACTCAAGCGTAAGGACCGTTGCCGAACAGGAAGAAAACATCAGGAATGCAATGGAAGAACAGGGAACCGGAAGCAAACAGGTGCTTGAAGGCGTGGGTAATGTAAACGAAATTACCCGTCAGGTAACGGGCGACACCGATGAAATGCTTGAAATGGCAAAAGAAGTTAAACAAGAAAGCACCAATCTTGAAAAGGCGACACAGGAGATAAGTTCCGGCATAAACGAGATGGCATCAGGCGCAGATGAAATCAACACGGCGGTAAACCACGTTAATAAGATAAGCGGCAAGAACCGCGATGCCATCGATGTTTTATTAAAGGAAGTTTCGCGGTTTAAGGTGGAGTAAGGGAAATTACCGAAAAGGTAAGGAAGTAAAGTGAGCAAAGAGAAAAAAGACATACGCATAAAATACTATATCAGGCTGTTATTGGTCATATTTTGCGTGGTTATACTGGCATCAGGTATAATTGCATACAAATCTGCCGCCGCTGAACTAAAAAAACAGCTTGTAAACAAATGCCATGCCATGGCAGCAACAATAGCCGCCGTTATCGCGGAAGATTCCGATGGTTACGCGGAATTTCTTAATGACATGAATGTGGACTCCGCATATTACAAGCGTATGCATGATTTGATGATAAAGATACGGCAGGAAAATGATGATCACTTTACTTATATATATACACAAAAGTTCATAAAAGATAATACCTTTTCGTTTGTTCTGGACGGAGAGCCTGCGGACAGCCCATTATATACCCCGCCCGGTGTGCAGGAACAAATGACCTGGATGGATTTATTGGCCTTCCGGGAACAGAGGGCTGTTCTCGGTTCTGATTTTATAAAAACCGACTGGGGCGATCTGCTCTCCGCCCTGGTTCCGATATTCCATAAGGATACGGGCGAGTTTTTGGGTCTGGCAGGCGCGGATACCGACCGTGCTCAATATGATGCCATAATACGTATTTTTATTTTTCAAACGGCGATCAGCATTACAGCCGCTTTTGTGGTATTTGCATTGTGTATGCGGTGGTTATCTGGTAATGTGTACCGCTCTATCAAAAAGGAGCGTGACTGGGCCAATCATCTTATGTTCGCAAATAAGAAATTGGAGAAGTTATCAACCACAGATGAGCTTACCAAACTGAACAACAGGCGTTCTTTTTCGGAATATATGGATATAATATGGGAACAAAACCATCGCTTGAAGCTTCCGGTAACCTTATTGATGATTGATATAGATTGTTTTAAAAAATATAACGATTCATTGGGGCATTTGGAAGGCGACAAGGCGCTTATTGCTGTCGCGCAATGTATGAAAAATAATGTAAAACGGGAAACTGATTTTGTTGCAAGATTCGGCGGAGAAGAATTTGTCTGCCTGCTTCCGTTTATTCAAAGGAAAGAAGCGTTTGATTTTGCAAAAATATTGGTAACAAATGTTGAAAACATGAAAATTCCTCACCCCGCAAGCGAGACTTCGCAATACCTGACCATTAGCGCAGGAATGGCAACCGTTGTACCTGATAACAATAATACCCAGGCGCAATTTATACATGAAGCTGATAGGGCATTATATACGGCAAAAAAATCCGGAAGAAACATGGTTGTAGTTAATTAAAGGAGGATTGCTAAAATGAAAAAGAAAACATTATCCAAAAGATGGGGAAAGTACAGCGTACGCATCAGGCAGATAATATTCGTATGCTTTGCATTTATCCTGATGATAGCCATAAGTTTTACCGCGACAAATACAATTTTGCGCAGCCACCTTGCGTATGAAGCGCAGGAAATGCTCCGCGTTGCGGAACTGACCATTGCGTCAAACCTGCGCGAAACTTTAACTGCGCTGATCGAGTCTTCCTTTACCATAAAGTACATGATCGAACGGGGCGAAAACCAGGAAAGCCTCTACCGTTATATGGTAGACATTACCAACTGGCTCATGGGTAACGAGGATTTGGTTTACGGGTTTAACGGGCTTTACGGCTATATTCGAGGGGATTATCTGGACGGCACAGAATGGGAACCGCCCGAAGATTATGTACCGCAGGAGCGTCCATGGTTTACCGCAGCCAGTGGAAAAAACGGGGAACAGGCGGAGACGGTCCCCTACGTGGATGCGCAGACCGGGGAAATCGTTATTTCCTATTCCCAGGAACTCTTTGATGATAGAGGCGAGTCCTTCGGCGTGCTGTCCATTGACGTGCTATTAAACCAGGTGGGCGAATATGTGGAAACCCTGCGCCTTGCGGAAACGGGCTACGGAATACTGGTGAACCAGAATTTTGAAATAATAGCCCACCCCAACGCGGCGCTCAAAGGCAAACAGCTTGATTCAATTAACAGCGATTTTGTAAAGGTTCAGGAAATGCTTGCAGACGGCAAGCCTGTTTCCGCAAAAAGAGTAGTCAATTTTGAAAACATTGAGCACATAGCGTTTTTTAAGGAGCTTTATAATGGCTGGTATATCGGCTCCATGACACCTGTCCGTGTGTTTTACAAAGAAATGTATATTATGGGCCTTATCCTTGTACTGGTAGGATTGCTTCTGATGTTCACTCTTTCCTTTATCATATCACGCCAGCACAAGAGCATCGAAAATTTCACCGAAGCAAGCAGGCGCTTTGTACCTACCCAGTTCGTAAAAATAATCGGCGTTGACAATATCACCAAATTAAAACTTGGGGATTCCGTTCAGAGCGTCATCACGGTAATGTTTTTTGATATACGGTTTTTTTCTGTTCATTCCCAGATGATGTCTACAAATCAAACTTTTGATCTTGTAAACAAGGTCTTTGGTCTTGCCGGAGCAATCATCCAAAAACACAACGGGTTTGTTGACAAGTATTTGGGAGATGCCGCGATGGTTCTTTTTGAA
>JAIRRJ010000057.1 GCA_031256035.1 Treponema sp.
TTCAATCATTCCCTTGTCGGCAAACTCGGAAAAGTCCCGGATGCAGCGGTGAGTGAACGGAAGCTGGATCGTAAGACTTGCCACCGCATACTGTTTGTTTGGTTTGACGATAGGCGGCAGCAAAGAGAATCCCGTCATTAACTTTGTCATGGACTTGCGGTAGTCAACAACGGTTTCCAGTATCACCGTTTCCAGAAACTGCGGAAACTTTACGGCGACTTTCGGAATATGTTTCCAGAGCTTGTCCCACGCATACTCCGCGCCTTTGGTATCGCCGGACATCCACGCCGTTTCCATCAGGGCGGTATACAGAAAAGGATAGCGGTCGCATATCTTTTCCGGCAGGGTATCGCGGTTGAATAATTTTGAGTAGGCGATATATTCGTCCAGAGAGGGACTGGAATACTGCTGAAACTGGTACATCACCTTTAGGATTAGCTCTTCGTCTCCTGAGCGCACGGCGCAAGTCCTTGCCGGAAGATACTGCTTCGCTTCAAGATAATACTTTGCAGCAGCCATGTTCGCCGCAGACAGATTCAGGCTACATTCCTTCGCCATATTTCTTAAGAAATCAAGAAACAAATGATGATAACGGAACATATCCTGTCCTGCACGGCTGATAAAAGTATTGTTCGCGCACAATTCCAATAGAACCACAGGCGCATCCTTTCTGCCGGTCAGAGCGGCGGCAAGCTGCGCGTTCATTTCATCAACCACCGATGTCTTCAGCATAAAATCCCGCAAACGTTTATCCCAGTTTTCCCAGAGATACTCGCGGATAAAACGCTCAAACGCATACTCGATGTTTTCTGAATCAATGCGCCTGCTTTTGGCAATGGCGTTCACATTTATGGCAAGCCCGCCCGAAGCCAACAGGGCAAATCCGGTTTCTTCTTTCGTGAGGCTGCGGCCCAGACTTAAAAAATAATCTTTGAGTTCGGTTTCAGAAAAACGGAGTTCCGCAGCTCCTATCAATGCCGTGCTTTCATCCCTGAACAGCTCGCGAAACTCCTGCGGCGGCTCGTTACGCGACAAAAACAAAACCGTAAAAGAGCGGGGCAGCCTCTTCAGCACCAGGGGCAGTGATTTTAAAATGTCAGGATTGGAGATCAAATGTAAATCGTCAAGAGTGAGGGTGTACTGATTCTCGTCAGGCAGCAGTTCAGCCAACAGCCGTACCGTGTTTTCCACCGGCATTGAGGAAAAATTGGGGTCGGCAAGGATCGCCTGCATATTTTCATTGTCCGGCTGAATGGAACACAGAACCGAGGCCAGCAGTTTGTAGAAAACAGACGGTATGTTGTCATAAGTGTCGAGGCCTATCCAGAGCGCCTGACCGCTTGCGGTTGCCGCGCTCCAGAGCAGGGCGGTAACGGTTTTTCCGCTGCCGGCAGGCGCGCCCAAATAAATAAAACGGCTTGCTGCGGCGCGGCGCATTTTTAGCATCAGTTCACGCCGCGGAGCGCAAATTTCCGGCAGAGCGGCAGGGGTGCATTTCTCGTTTAAGAGAGCGGCCATAAGGTAGAATAAGCCCAAAGTGTAAAAAAGTCAAGAAAAAACCGATACGGTATTGGTTTTTATCAATTATATGGCTTTAAAACCTATGTTGCATCAATAATAAAAACAACAAAAAACGGTAAAAAACCCAATACCGGATTGTTGTGTTATTTTACACAAGAGATATAAATTTTTAGTATGTATAGTATAAAGAAGCGAAAATTGAGGCGCATCGCTTCTATTTTTCTCTTTCTGCTCATAGTTGTTTGTTCACCACTCTCTGCCCTTGACTTCTCCCTCCGGCCCCGTGGTTTTATGTTTTTCCCAATGGGAGCAGGGCTGGAAACGGCGGACGGCAACCCCCGCTACGGCTTGGGCGGCGGCGGTGATTTAGGTTTTGAGCTCGACCTTTCAAGCATCTGGCCTAACCCGCTTGGCCTTGGCTACACGCTGGGCATCGAGGGCGGATTTTTACTGAACGAAGTAAATGGCGATGAACCAAAAAATATGTCCTTCTATTCCTTTGGCGGTAGTTTGGGTTTGTATTACTTCCCCCTGTCGCGGCTTTTTATCCGTATAGACGGAGCGGTAGGCGTATATCAGCCTGTATTTGAAGGTGAAAACGGTAATTCAGGATTGTACTTGCGTTGCGGAGGTGAAATTGGTTTCCGCTTCACACCTGCCTTTACCATTGCGGCTAACGCAGGCTGGCGGCAATTTGAAATAGACAGTGAAACTTTTAACTCAGGGCTGTATGCCGGGCTGACAGCGCAATTAACATTCCAAACCGGCAATAAAAACACAGGAGGCCTTAGCGCAGTCATTGACCAATATGATGCGGTGTATCCCGCTTTTATGCAGTTGTACCAAAGCAACGCAATAGGCAGCCTTGTTATCCGCAACAATGAAAACGCCGAAATCCGCAACGTGCGGGTCAGTTTCCGCGCCGCAGGCTACACCGCCTCCGAATTCCCCTGCGGTGAAATCCCGATAATACCGAGAGGCCGCAGCGTTGAACTCCCTCTGTTAGCTGATTTTTCACCGGCAATTTTGCGCTTCACCGACAAGGGGCGCATTTTGGGCGAGGTTGTTATCCACTACCGCTTTTTGGGTCAGGAGCGGGAAGTAACGCGGACAGTCATTGTAGCGTCCCACAACCGCAACACCGTAACAACAGGAGATATGGCGGCTTTTGCGGCGTTCATTTCTCCCACATCACCTGAAGTTCTTGATTACGCGAAATACATCGCGGGTATTGCCCGAGGCAGCCGCCGCATCGGGCACAACCAGAATTTCCAGTACGCAATCTGGTTCTTTGAAGGCTTACGCGCAAGCGGTTTGCGAGTTGGCGAAACATATTCAGCGGAAAACGAAGAACATAAGCACAGCGTTGTCCAGTTTCCCGCAGAAACTTTGTCTTTTGGAACCGGTTCAAACCGCGATCTTGCCTTGCTCTTTGCAACAGGACTTGAATGTGTGGCAATCCCTGCGGCATTTGTCAAAACAGATGGAACCGAAGGTTCCGATGATTTTATCGCCGCTGTTTGTCTTAACATCAACCAGAGCGAGGCTGAAACCTTATTTAACGGCACCGATAAAATTCTGGTCATCGACAACAAAGTATGGCTGCCCCTGTCCATGAACGCCTTTAACGAGGGCTTTCAGGCGGCATGGGCAAAAGGAGCGGCAGCCCTCAACGAAGCGTTCAGAGCGGGAAAGGAAGTTGAACTTGTCATGGTGGAAGAAGCATGGGCGGTGTATCCCCCCGCGCCCCTGCCTGCGCTTGGCGGACGCATTATTCGCACAAATACCGAAGAGGCAGCAACCGCCGCCAGCCAAGCCATGCAAGCCTACATCACACAGGAGATAAACCCCTTAATCCAAATGGTAAGCGGCGGGCAGGGCAATCTGAATGAAGCTGCCCGGCAAAACCGTCTGGGGATTTTGTACGCACGCATCGGACGCATAGCCGAAGCAAAGGCGAGTTTCGAACGCGTCGCCGGAATGGGATTGGTTCCGGCAATGACAAACCGGGGTAATCTTGCGCTTTCAGAGCGGGATTACACAACAGCGGAACGCTGGTTCAGGCAAGCCTTGCAGCGTGAACCGCAAAACACCGCCGCCCTGCGCGGCCTGGAACAAGTAGAGGCAAATAGGTAGTGAGCAGTGAATAGTGAACAGTGAGTAGTGAAAAAAGAGCAAAGAGAAGAAAGCCTCTTCCTTTGCTAACTGATCACTTCTCACTGATTAGCAATTAGCAATGCAGTTTGCATTGATGAGATAAATTTGAATGAAGGAAGGAATGCTATTATGAAGAAAATTGTGCTAATCCTAATCATCGGGTGCATTGCGGCTGTTGCCGTTTTCGCACAAAGCTACACCGTGCAGAGCGTGACAGGCCGGGTAGAACTGGAAAAAGGCGGCAACCGCGTGACGGTAAAAGAGGGTGATACCCTTACCGCCGAGGCAGTTATCCACACCGGCATCGGCGCGTCCATGGTGCTGAAAGATGGAGAGAAAACCATCACCATTGGGGCAGCCCGTAACGGCAAACTGGCGGAATTGGCCGCAGGAGCAGCTTCGGGGGTGCGTATTGGCGGCAATGTTGCGCGTACTGACACCAGTGCGGTCAGCCGCACTACCGGCCAGGTCTCAACAGCTTCAGCCCGCGCCAGCGATGCCGCACAAGATGAGGACATCGCCGCGGAGTAGGTGAAGAATGAAGAGGTTCACACAAAGACACTAAGACGCAAAGAACACGAAGGGAAGATTAAAAAGTTTGAAATTCTATCCTTCTTCTTCCTTCGTGCCTTTGCGCCTTTGTGTGAGGTCTTCTTAGAGTAAATTTATGGGTAGAAAGAGCAGCAGCAAAAAACATTTTTTTCGCGTAACGCTGGCGGCAGTCGCCGTTTCATCTCTTTTGTACTTCACCTCACTTGACAACAAGTTTTTCGACCTGTTCCTGCGCCTGCTGCCCAGTCTTACCGAGAATGAAAAAGTTTTTGTGCTTACCCTTGACGATGATTCAATAAACTATGCCGGCGGTTTCCCCTTTAAGCGCGAAGTCATGGGCGATGTGGTAGTGTTATTGAAAGAATTGGGAGTACAAACAATCGTATTCGACTTGAGCTACCTTGACGAAAGCCCGCCCCGCCTTGATCCCGCGTATGCCGCGCAGGTCTTTGACCGTTACCTGAGTTCCGGCTTTGCGCAGATTGACGACGCTGTCGCTATCCTGGGACACACCGCTAACAGCGGTCAGCGTGAATTATACCTGCAGGATATTCGAAATTTAAATAACAGCGTCAGAAGCGAACTTGAAAATTCAATTTCCCTGCTCATCCGGGACGTGGACGAATACTTTGCCCAGTCCCTGGCTTTTTCCGGCTGCTCGTGGCTTACCCTGACCATGTTACGTCCGCAAGACCTGTTAGGTGAAAGCGATTATACTGCCAATCCTGAAACCGATCATTACCTGGCGGAATACATAACCCTTGAAAATGTCATTGACGCAGGAGACGGCAAAACGCCGCAGATGGCGGGGGTTATGCCTGCCATACAAAAATTGCTGAGCCGTGCAAAGGGCGCTGGTTTCGTAAACGCCGGCCGGGATTCAGACGGTCTGTACCGGCGCATACACCTCCTTGCAAAGTACAAAGACAATTATTACGGACACCTCACGCTTACATCGTTACGCGAAATGTTAGGCTATAACGCAATCGAAGTTTCAAACAAGGCTGTAACCCTGATAAAGAACGACAAAACCAAGCTCCGTATCCCCCGTGCGCAGGACGGCACGATGCTCCTCAAGTGGCCCAAGAAAAAGTTTTATGATTACCGCATGATGTCCCTTGTGGAACTGGTACAGCATACGGTAAACGAACCTGATTTTGCGTATAACATCGGAGTAATGCACGATTCCTGGTTTTTCATGTATTGGGACGGAGGCCGTGAAGCGGCGTTTACCGCATCCCCCTGGGAATATTATCTTGAGGCGGAAACGCTCAAAAATACCGCGTTTGCAAACAATGAAACCGCCGGCGGGGAATGGCTGCAGGCGCGTGAGAATTTTTTCAACTCTTGCCGGGCGTTCTTGTCCGGCCCTTATGAAGAGCGCATACTCGCCGATGTCGGTGACGATATTGACACCGCGGAATTTGTACGTGATACGTTCGATGTGTGCCGCAGCCAGTACAACCGCCTTGCAGCAATCCGCAGAAATACAGCGGCACTGGCGGACAGCTTCTGCGTAATCGGCGCGGACGCGACATCAATGACCGACAACGGCCTTATTACCTTCCAGGAAAATTTCCCTCTGGTAGGCACTTACGCAACTGCCGCCAATATGCTCCTGTCAGGAGAGTTCATAAAAGACACCCCCTTTTTTGTGCCGCTGATCATCGCGCTGTTGTACGCCCTCTTAATAGCGTTTCTTGCCAGCCGTTTTGACACCCATTTGTCGATCATAATCGGCGTATCCGGCCTGTTATTGTTGAGTGTCTCGTTTGCGGTGTTTTTCAGGATAAGTAAAATTTATCTCGGTTTTGCCGTTCCGTTATCCGCAACTGCGCTCACCTTTATCGCCATGATGGTGATCAAGTTCCTTACCGCCAGCCGCGAGAAAGCGTTTTTGCACGGGGCGTTTTCCCGCTACCTTGCGCCGGAAGTGATCAGCGAAATAATCAACGATCCCGATAAATTGAACCTCGGCGGCGAAAAGCGGGAGATGACCGCCATATTCACCGACATTCAGGGCTTCTCCACAATTTCGGAAAAACTTGATCCCGCCCACCTTGTCCGTCTGCTCAACCGCTACCTGACCGCAATGAGCAACATCATCATGCACAACAAGGGAACAATCGACAAATACGAAGGGGACGCGATTATCGCCTTTTTCGGCGCGCCCGTCATGCAGGCAGACCATCCCGCCCTTGCCTGCCGCAGCGCCCTTGCGATGAAGGCAGCCGAGAGAGAACTCAATAAAACTGTCGTGGCAGAAGGCTTAAGCCCCGTGCCAATCTTTACCCGCATTGGCATCAACACAGGCGAAATGGTAGTGGGCAACATGGGCGCGGAAAACAAAATGGACTACACGATCATGGGCAACGCCGTAAACCTCGCCGCCCGCCTTGAGGGGGTGAACAAGCAATACAAAACCGGCGGCATACTGATAAGCGAATATACCCGCGCAAAGCTCGGCGATGAATTTTTGCTGCGCCGTCTTGATAGAGTGAGGGTCGTGGGGATCAACACCCCCTTGCGCCTGTACGAACTGTTGGCAGTGAACAATGAGCAGGGAACAGTGAGCAGTGAACAGAGAGCGGCAGAACAGTGGGAGCGGGCAATTGATTTTTATGAGGCGCGGCAATTTAAGGAAGCTGTAAGAATATTCTCCACTATGATGACGCAAAACCCCGATGACAAAACCGCAGGGTTATATGCAAGCCGCTGCATGGAATACGGCGCGAACCCGCCACCCGATAACTGGGACGCAGTAAATAATTTAACGGAGAAATAACAAATGAAAAAAGAAAAAAGAAAAATGAAGAAATCAGGAAGGCTGCGGACGGCAAGGAAGCATACCGCCGCATTCTTCACACTGTTCACTGTTCTCTGTTCACTATTCACTGTCGCTTGCGAACTTTTCACCGGACCCAAAGTTGACCTGTTGAAAAAGATCGACGACGAAGTGGCATGGGCAAATGCGGAAAAACTTGCCGTAACCGTGGTCTTTCCGGCTGAATGGGGGCAAAGCCCGCAACAGGGTACCGACAAATGCGGCGACACCCGCAGGGGCTATGAGTTTAACGTGGAATTCACCCCCTTTGGCGGCTACGGTTTTGAAGAATGGCTGGCGTTTAAAACCGATGACTATAACGGCTTAGACAAAACAAAAAGCGCAGGCGAAGTACGGGCATTATCGCTTAACGGAAACGGCGTAGATATAACCGAAGATACAAGCGCTACCGGAGCGAAAACCGCGAAGGTAAGAATCAACATCTTAATCCCGGTAACGCTCGTCCCCTGGTGCGGCAACCGCCCCCGGCTCAGCCAGCGGACCAACCCGCCCCTGAACCCTCTTCCAGCACCCTTTCCTTTTGATCAGAAGGTCAATCTTTGGTTTACCATGCCTGTAAAACAAAGCACAGTGGCGATGGGGGAAACAATCAGGATTACCGGCATTTATGCCGGCGGCAACAACCGCGGCGAACTGTTCCAGGGGAATGGGGACTTGAATAATCATTTCACCATGGAATTTCCCGCGGCAGACCATATCCGCCTTACGCCGAAAACGGCAATAGCCGATGAACTTGCCCTGCTCAGCATCACTGTAACGGTGGGGCCGGGGATTGAAAGCAATGCCGGCGTGCAAATGGCGGCGGCGGAAACGGTTACCTACCAGACGGACGCCAGCGAGGCGCAGAAGGTGTACGAGCCGGGGATTATCAGCGCAAGGCAGACACCGCCGCTGCCGTCGCCAAGGGACAACTGGTTCCAGGATGCGGGGACACAGTGGAACAACCCCAATATAGACCGCCGCTTCAACCAAAGCGACAATAAAACCGTCCAGATAAAATTCGCCGTAGACAGTGTGCCCGAAGGCGCGCCCGCAACGCCCAATCGGATTACCATAGTCGAACGGCTGGCGCATGATCTGGGCGGGCTTCAGCCGCAATCGCTCAGTACGCTGGAAACAATATACGATGTGCCGGGGCCGGGCGTAGCGATTGCCGCCGATTACACGATCACCCATACCCTAAAAACAACCGAGCCGGGAATCATCCGGCTGGTGGCGCTCCCGTGGTATGACAATACGTTCCCGCCTTTGCAGCTTCACACGGCGCTTACAGACGGGCAGTATGTAACAATAGTGATGGACACCGCCGCGCCTGATTTATCGAACATGGGCGCGTCCTTAAGCGGCTACGGTTCTGTGTCAGGCGGCGTGCATGTGTACGGCGCAAATGACGCTATCCTGACCCTTGCAAACTTAAGCAATCTTAACGACAACGGCGGTTTCGGAGGCATCAGGGCCGCGCAGGCGTGGAGTCTTCCCTGGACCATGGACGATACCAATGCCCTAAAGTGGTATGTTCAGATCCAGGCGCGAAGCGGAGGCGCCGCGGTTGAGAAGGGACCGCTCAACGTGTATAACGTAAGCACCCTGAACAATACCTACAACCTTAAAAGCAACTTCGACTTTTCCGCCGATACCGATTACCGTGTTAATGTGCGGTTTGAGGACCGCATGGGCAACCAGTCCGCATGGAAGGACACGGGGCTTTTTCTCAGATACTCAACCGCCCAGATCAACGCCGTTACGAACCTGGCGGCATCGTGTAATACGTCCGGAAACAGCATTACGGTGACTTGGGCACAACCGGCAAGCAGCAACGAAGTGGTAATACGGACTTACCGTTCAAGCGCAACCGGGGACGTGTTAGAAAACGAGACGCGGCAAGTCCTTGGTAGTACGGCAGTAAGCCACAGCTTTAGCGTAACGCCGATGAACGAAGGCAAAGGTGTGAACGGAGTACGGAGCGGCAACGCGGTAAACGGCGTGTATGGCTATGAAATAAGCGTCATCGCCCACAACATTGCCGGAACTGCCGTTACCGGACCAATCTGGGTGTACAACATACCCGGCATGAGCAGCGCCGGCCTTACAAGGATAGAGAACAGTGGACAGTTAGCAGTGAACAGTGGGGGAAACTTTGTGTTGACAAGGGATATTACGGTTGCTTCTCACAACCCCACCGGCACATTCACCGGCAAATTCTACGGCAACGGGCATACGATAACGATAAATGGTATGGCCGCCGCCGCCGATATGGGCTTGTTTGCCGTAATGGGAGGAAGCGCGTTTATCCGCGACCTCACCGTGAACTATAGCGGCAGTATCACCGGCCCTGCAAGCGCATCCCGTTTCGGCGGCATAGCCGGAACAACACAGGGTAATGCCGAGTTCCTCAATGTATTGGTCAAAGGGGCGGCAACCTTTAACGTAAACGGCAATAACACTGCCTACACAGGCGGCATGGCTGGGAGGATGCTCAACACGTCAAAGATCAGCAACGCTTATGGCGGCATGAACCTCACCGTGAACAGAAGCGGCACAGAAACAAACGCTCTCTGTGTGGGCGGCATTGCCGGAATCATGGAAGGAACAGAACCAGGCGTAAACGTTACAGAGGTTAATGCTGCAGGAAGCATTCGCGTAACGAGTGGCGGAACAGGCGATTTATACTTTGGCGGTTTTTGTGGTCAAATCAAAACTGCGGTCATTGAAGACTGCGGCAACACAAGCTCCATTACGCTCTCGAGCCACTCAGGCGCAGTATACATGGGAGGCTTTGCCGGAGGATTGGATGTTGTTAATTCCGTTAAAGCAGAACTAAAGCGGTGCTGGTCAAAAGGCGATATTCAATCCGGCGGGAATGGGAAGTTCCACATCGGCGGCTTGCTCGGTCATTCCCAAGGTGTGAGTACTACTGTCAGAAACTTAATAGAACAATGCTGGTCAACAGGCAATATCAATGCTGTATCCACAGGCGAATGGTTTAACGTCGGCGGCCTGGTGGGTTACTTAAGTCTTACTAATGTCAGTGAGTGCTGGGCAGGCGGCAGCGTTACCGCCCGGCGCACCGCCAACGGTCCAATTGATGAAGTTTACGCAGGCGGCTTTGCCTCAATGGCTAACGGCAGTTCAATTACCAACTGTTACGCGCTGGGCAATGTGGAAGTGAACAAAGAAACAACTACCAACAATGGCGGGGGTCTGGTATCTGCCGGTGGTTTTGTCGGCGTGTTAAGGAATTCCTCTAATGCGCAATACTGCTTTGCCACCGGAATGGTTACGGCAGCGAGAAGGGACACGGGTTCCAATTATCTGTATGCGGGCGGTTTTCTGGGACTCATCAGAACCGAAACAGAGCCCACTAACAACTTTGAAAACAGCGCTGCGCTTGGCAAAAGCGTTACCGCCAAAGGTGGCAGTCAACAGAATATAGGGCGCATATACGGGGGCTTTCTCAACTCCCCAACTAGAAACGCGAATTATGCCAGAGACGATATGAGAATAGAAGTGAGCAATGTATACACTACCATTTCCTTCCCCTATTGGGACGGAACCGGTACACGGCCTCTTCCGTCTTATACGGTAAATCCGTCCACAACTGGTACAACCACTGCAAACGGGGCAAGCGCCGCTGCCAGCGCCTTCTACAGTTCAAGCATCTGGACAGGCAGCCTCGGCTTTAACAACGATGCAACAAATAGCCCGGCGGGTACATGGAACATGAACACGGTAGCGGCGCGGGGGTATCCGATTTTGATGAATGTGGGCGGGCAGTAGGGAGTTACCAGATATGGAGAACATCGTAACGAGAAATATTCCCATCGGCGCTAATGATGGTCATCTGTTCGGCAAGAGCAGTTGCGACAAGCAGACGATCAAAGGGATCGCGGTGAATCAAGGGCAGTGTTTCAAAAACAGTAAGATGAGAAGTCTTTATGGGGAGGATGGTAAAGCCGCTGTTTTCTGCAATATTAATAAAACCAGCCGCCTTGCCGTCAAAATCCAATTTACCCAAACCAATCTTAATGGCAAGTTCCCATGCGGAAATCATGCTTATGTATTTTTTATTGGAAAGATCAAGAATTGCCTGTTTTGCAGTTTCGGAGATAGAATTGTCACCATTGAAAAACCAAATAACGGCATGAGTATCAAGCAAATGTCTCATTTACATATAGTCCCTGAAATCCTCAAGCGGTTCATCAAAATCTTCCGACATACGAAACTGCCCCTTCGCGCAGCCAAATACGGGAATTTTTTGCCGTTCTGCCCCAGCCGGAGTAAATGTCAAAATAACCGGCCCCGTTGGTATTTCGCGGGGAACATCAATCACCAGCCGCCTGGAGTCAGGTACTTCTACCATTTGTGTAATAGCCATGTTAAGAACAATATAGCATGAAAAAGAGGCTGTTTCAAGGGCAGTAGGGAGTTATGAATGAGGAATGAAGATATAACCAGAAGAGGTTCTCGCAAAGACGCAAAGATCGCAAAGCCTTGCTTCGTATTCTACTTTGCGTCCTTGCGTCTTGGCGCGAGGTTTTTTTCGAGAAAATTCTTTCTCTCTTTATTCTCCTTTGTGTCTCCGCGTCTTTGTGTGCAGTCTTTTCGAGTAATTCTTTTCTTGCTGCTTGCGAACAGCAATTTGCTTTTCGCGGAAAGCGAATTCTCTTTCAGTCTTGCTCCCGTAATCGAAGCCCCTCTGGGTATCGAGCAATTTACTTCCGGCATGGGTGCAGCCGCTTCCCTTGACTGGGCGTTCTGGCAATTTGCGAAAAACTTCGACTTGGGTTTTCGTGCGGGCGGCGGCTTTACCAGCGTAACCGCGCAGATCGGCGATCCGCTCACCCTAATCGAAGGAAGGCTGGGACCGTTTGTCCGGTGGCAGCCTCGTGTCAAAAGCGGCGCGCTGGACCGTTGGGCCTTCAATGCCGGCATGGGTGCGGGCGTTTACTCGTATTCCCGCAGTGATTACAACAGCGAAACAAAAGCCCTGTTTTCATTTAACATGGGCGGCGAGTTCCGCCTTCTTCCATACCTGTCGTTATTCGCTGAAGGAACATACACACACCGGGTTTTTGATCCGCCTCAGCCACTGTCATCGGTGGGGATGGCTCTTGGCGTCCGCCTTAACCTTTCAGAAATCATGGGCGGCAGGGCGCGGGTGCAAGTAGAAAAAACCGAACAGTACCGTGTCTTTCCGGTTTCCTATGCGTGGTACGAACATAACCCCATAGCTAAAGTGAAAATAACCAACGAAGAACCCAACGACATCACCGATGTAACCCTTTCGTTTTTCATGGACAGTTACATGAGTCAGCCCTGGACATTCGCCACATTGCCCCGCCTGTCTCAAGGCGAAAGCGTGGAAGTTCCGCTCACCGCGCTTTTCAATGACGTGATGATCAATCTGCTGGAAAATGTCAATGCTGCGGGAATAATCCAAACACAGTACCGCAGCCTCGGCGCAAAAAAAGAAAGCGTATCCGTTGTGCAAATGCCCATATTTCACCGTAACGCCTTTAGCTGGGAAGATGACCGCCGCGCCGCCGCCTTTGTTTCCCCCCGTGATTTTTCAGCCCTCTTTTTTGCCCGCTATGTTGCCGGTGCAGTGGGCAGTGAACATCGAACCGAAAGTTCGCAAACAATGAGTAGTGAGCAGTTATCAGTGAACAGAGGGTTACAAAATGTACCGGCTAACGTCCGGTATGCTGCCGCCATGTTTGAAGCCCTGCGTTTATACGGCATGAGCTATGTGGTAGTTCCCGCCACATCTTACAAAAATCTATCAGCTAACGAAGCGGCGCTGGACAGCGTCAGTTACCCCTATCAGGCTTTGTACTACAGGGGCGGCGACTGTACCTACCTTTCAATATTGTTTTGTTCGTTACTTGAAGCCATAAAAATAGAAACCGCTTTTATCACCATACCAGGACACCTTTACATAGCCTTTGAAGTCGGCGACAGCAACTGGCAAAAAGGAAACGCCGACATAATCGAAATAGAAACGGACGGCGCCCTGAAACGCTGGCTGCCCGTAGAGATAACCGTCCCGGATCAGGGATTCACCCGCGCATGGCGCATCGGGGCAAGGGAATGGCGCGCCAACGTAACCGCCGCCGAAGGCAGCGCAGCCGCCTTGTACCCAATCCGTGAAGCATGGAAATTATACCCGCCCGTAACCATCCCCGCTTCCGGCGACCACCCGCCTGAAATGCCGGATCGTTTTGAAATTATTAAAGCAATGGAAGCAGAGTTGAGGAAATAAAATGTATCCCCTAAGAATTCACATTCGTCCTGCACTTGCTTTTCAAGTGAAAAAGCACACTCACAATGTGAGTATGACTTATCCAAAATCTTTCATTGCCGAAAATTCAATATTTTTTACATAAGGCTCAATAATTAATAATTTATCTTGCGTTAACGGTAATGGCGTATTATAATGTAAATCAAGTTAGGACTCGGGAGGAAGGAGAGGCGTCATGCAAATTACAGATATTAGGGTCCGGAAAGTGACCGGCGGAGGCAAGCCGAAAGCCTATGTAACGGTTACTTTTGACGATTGCTTTGTGGTTCACAACATTAAAATCATTGAGGGTAAGACCGGAGTTTTTATTGCCATGCCCAGCCGGAAAACACGAGCGGGGGAATATAAGGATGTAGCCCATCCAATTCATCCTGAATTCCGTGCGGAGCTTCAGAAACGGATTCTGGATAAGTATGATTCCGGCGATGTAACGGAAGATATGCCTCTGGATGATATGTAATCCGTATAATTGACTTTTCAAAGACAATGTATTGATTCTCCCTTGCCATTTGTGGTATTTTTTATCTATGATGATGGGACGTCGGCAAGCGGTAAGCCATCGGTCTTTGGAGCCGATATTCACAGGTTCGAATCCTGTCGTCCCAAGAGGGATGTCCCATCAAGCATCGCGCTGCCGGTGCGGTATTTTATTTAACGAGGTCATTAAATGAGCAAGGTAACATTACAAGCGAAAAACAGGCAGAAATCAGGTTCTGCCGAATCACGCCGTGTCAGGCGAAGCGGCCGTATTCCGGCTGTAATTTACGGAAGGTCAGGTAAATCACTTTCAATTGATTTGGATGCCATTGAGTTTTCCCGCGGCACAAAGGGTATCTCGGAAAGTACCATTGTGAAGGTCGATGTAGAGGGAAAATCTTATGATGCCTTTGTAAAAGATACCCAGAGAAACATTATTGACGGGCAAATTCTGCACATTGATTTTTATGAAGTTGAAAGCGGGGTGATTCTGCGGGCGAAGGTTTCCATCCACCTGCACGGGAATCCCATCGGTGTCCGCGATGGCGGTATTCTGGAAACCCCCCTGCACGAAATCGAAGTTGAATGTCTTCCCAAGGATCTGCCCGAAAGAATCGAAGTCGATATTTCCGGCCTCAAAATCAACCAGTCCCTGCATGTGCGTGACATTCCTCTTGCCGCGGGCGTCAGGCTTATATCCGGTGCGGACAAGGTTGTGGCGCTCGTTAAATTTGCCAAGGCTGAAGTTGCCGCTGCGACTGCCGTTGATGCAGCAGCAGCTGCTGCTCCGGGCGCCGCGCCTGCTGCCGGGGCTGCTCCCGCTGCCGGGGCTGCTCCTGCCGGGAAGGCTGCTCCCGCCGCCGGTAAAGCTGCACCTGCCGCCAAGGCCGCTCCCGCCGCAGGAAAGAAGTAAGTTAGTTAGTGATTAGTGGAAAACACCCGCTCCTCCAATTTTGAAAATGCGGTAGCTGCTGTCGTTCAAAGTTATCCGCGGGGGACGGTATTCCTTGCCGCTGTTTCAGGCGGCGCAGACTCAATGGCGATGCTTGCCTCTATCGTTGCTGTCAAGCAAAAAGAGTCTGCTTTCAATCTATACTGCCTTCACATAGAACACGGAATAAGGCCGGCGGAAGAAAGCCGGGGAGACGCTGATTTTGTCAGCAACTTTTGCAAAGAACATGGTATACCATGCAGCGTTGTCTCTGTCCCTCCCGGCAAGATCGCTTCTTATGCCAAACGAAAAGGTTTGGGTATAGAAGCTGCCGCCAGATTTTTCAGGCACAGAGCGCTGTCCCGCGAAGCGAAAAAGCTGGGTGAAAGAACACGTGTTTTAATCGCCCATACAAAGGACGATATGCTGGAAACTGCGCTTATGCGCATTTTTCGGGGAGCTGGTCCCGCCGGGCTAGCGGCAATGCCTGTAAAACGGGGGCGGGTACTCAGACCCCTCCTTGAGATGAGCCGCGCCGATGTCCTTGAGTATTTGGCGGAAAAAAACATTCTCTGGCGTGAGGATTCCACCAATGCCGATACTAATTTTCTCCGTAACCGGATTCGGCATCAGCTTGTTCCGCTCCTTGACAACTCGTTTCCTGCCTGGAAAAGCGGTCTTGCGGCGATGGCGGAAACTCAGTCCTTGGTAGCTGCATTCATCCGCGAGGAAACAGCGAGCCGGGTAAGGTGGGAACAACAAACCGCAACCGATACGGAAAACTTTTTCGCACAGCCGCAGATCATCCGCGAAGAGGCGTTGTTTCAGGGAATTGATCTGCTTTTAAAAACCCGCCGTATTCCCGTGCTTCCGCGTTCCATTAAACGGGTAAATATCCGCCGTTTTTCAGCAGGTATTGTTACCGCAGCAGATTTGGGTCCTGTGCGCCTCATCAGAAATTCGCAGAAAATGATCCTGTCCCCATTTTCCATTCCACATGAATGCGGTTTTTCACTGTTGATTAAAGAGCCAGGGTTATATAATCTTAAAACTATAACCATTGAGGCGCGCCCTTTTTCCGCGCAGGACGAAAAGAACGGTTTTGCGGCCTGTTTACCGCTTGTTTTCCGGCGGAGTTTTAAGGACGATTTTTTTTTATGTGCGGGCAAAAAAATTGCCCCCAAAGATTTGGGAAAACGGCGGATTGTAAGCGCGGTTGACAGTTTTGGAACGGCGGCTTTTATCCATGGCGGAATTTTATACAGAAGGGATTTGCCGCCGGAAGCGTGCGGTAATGAATTGTTTTTGGTAACTGTTACAAGAGCGCATAACATAGTCGGGGGTACGGATGTTTAACAACAATGATAATAAACTGCCGGGGGGATCTCAAGCCCGGCGGCCAAATGGTTTTGCTCTTATTTTCTTTCTAATAATGGCGGGTCTTTTTGCCGCCTTTTTTTTCAGAAGCGATTCATCGGCGGTCAGGGAAATTCCGTATTCGGAATTTACACGCTTTATTGAACAAAATCAGATAGAATCCGTTACTATTCACGACAATAATACAGTGAATATTTCCATGAAGGGCACCTCTTCCAGCGGCGCGGTGCAGTTTAAGACCCGAATACCTTATACCGATCCGGGTCTTTTACCCATTTTGCAGGAAAAAAATATTAATATATCCGGCGTTGCTACAAGAGTTACAATATGGCGCATTATGCTTGATATGCTTCCCTGGTTTATTGGCTTTGGAATTATTATGTTTGTGTTCAGGAATATGCAGGGCGTAGGAAGCAGAACTTTTCAATTCGGAAAAAGCAGAGCCAAACGTTACCATGAAGAAGGAAAGAAGGTAAGTTTTTCCGATGTAGCGGGGCAAAAAGACGCCAAGTACGAACTTGAAGAAGTTGTGGAGTTCCTGAAAAATCCGCAGAAGTTCACCAAGATGGGCGCGCGCATTCCCAAGGGCGTGCTTCTTGTCGGTATGCCCGGCACCGGTAAAACGCTCATGGCGCGTTCCGTGGCGGGTGAAGCCGGTGTCGCTTTCTTTCATATGTCAGGCTCCGATTTTGTGGAAATGTTTGTCGGAGTTGGGGCAAGCCGCGTCAGGGACCTGTTTGATCAGGGAAGAAAAAGCGCGCCGTGTATAATTTTTATTGATGAATTGGATGCGGTAGGACGCACCCGCGGCGCGGGCTACGGCGGCGGTCATGACGAACGCGAACAGACATTGAATCAACTGCTGGTGGAAATGGACGGCTTTGATTCAAAAGACGGGGTAATAATCCTTGCCGCCACAAACCGTCCCGATGTTCTTGATCCGGCGTTGCTGCGTCCGGGGCGTTTCGACCGGCAGGTGGTAGTGGCAATGCCGGATATAAAAGAGCGCGAGGCAATTCTGCAAATTCACGCCGGGAAAATTACTCTGGACAAGAATGTTGATCTTGTCCGCATTGCCAGAGCTACGCCGGGAATGAGCGGCGCGGATATCGCCAACCTTGTGAATGAAGCGGCTCTGTTCGCCGCGCGCAAAGATAAAACCGAAGTGCAGATGTCAGATTTTGAAGAAGCCAGAGACAAGGTACTGATGGGCGTGGCGAGAAAAACACTTGTGGTGTCCGACAAGGAGCGCCGCATGACCGCTATTCATGAGGCAGGCCATGCCCTGCTTCATTACTTCCTCAAGAACGCAGACCCTTTACACAAGGTTACAATTGTCCCGCACGGGAGGGCGCTGGGCATGGCTCTTTCCCTTCCCGAAGAAGACAGCTACAGCCGTGCAAAAGGCTGGATTGAAGATCGTATCGCGATTTGTTACGGCGGCTGGCTGGCGGAAAAACTTTTTTACGATGAGACAACCACCGGCACGAAGAACGACATTCAGCAGGCGACTGAGATGGCGCGTAACATGGTATGCGAGTGGGGCATGGCGGAGGAACTGGGGCCTGTCGCCTACGGGCAGGAAGACGAGCCGATTTTCCTCGGCAAAGAAATTGCCAGACACAAAGATTATTCTGAAGAAACCGCCCAGCGCATTGATCGGGCAGTCAGGGAAATCCTTGACCGCGCCAGAGACAACGCGTGTAAAATCATAGAAAGTAAAAAGACAGAGATGGAAAATCTTGCAGACGCCCTGATTGCGCGTGAAACTTTAATCGATGATGAAGTGCGGCAGATTCTTGGGCTTCCGCCAAAAGAAAATTCAGCTTTTCTGGGCGAAGGAGGTCAGGTCAAGGTATGAGATTACGTCCCGTTCTGCCCATACTGTTATTTGCCATTGTTCTTTCCGGTCTTTTCGCCCAAACGGACGATGCGGAAGTTGCCGGACAATATGTTAAGTGGGTAGAGCAGGCAATGGCGGAAGGTCGCTGGAACGAAGCTGCTGCGGCTATTGAGCGGGCTGCCGCTTTTTCCGGCGTTTCTTCGGACATTTCATACCTTCTTGCGCTCTCGCGCCGCCATGAAGGAAAAAGCAGAAACGTTATTCTGGAAGCTCTGGACAGGGCAATTGAAACAAACCGCTGGGTAAATTATAGCGAAACGCAGGCGCTTCTGTTAAAAGCAGGGCATCTTACCGGTATGCGCAGTTATTCCACTGCTCTTGAGCTTCTCGAAGAGGCAGGGGACAGCGCCGATTCTGCGGTATTGCGGCTGTTGGCTTTAAGGGGTCTTGCGGCGGATCATGACACAGCACAAATCAATATTGATCCCTTAAACGCCTTGGCGCGGTTTCGCAGCCGCGTGCTTGAGACCATGGATAAATATCCGCGCGATCCTCGGCCATTGCGTATTTTTTTGGAGTATGCGCGGGGAACTTCGTTGCAAAAAGCGCATAACAGAAAACCTGAACCCTCCATGCTTGCGGAAAGCGATCTCAATCTGCTTGAACTTGCGCTCAGGCGGCTGCCCTTTCTCCTTGAAACCGATCCCGAACTTGCCTGGATGGCGGCTCCGTTTATACGAGACATGGAAACTGCAAGACGATATATTGTTTCTTACAGGGCAGGAGCGCTGACGCCGCAGGCAAATGAAAATTTTAAGCCCAGTCCCGGTTCTGTTGCAGTGGCTCTCAACCTTGGAATCATCGGTGACAATGATGCGGTGAACGAGCTGTTAAAAACTGACGGAGAACTTGTTCTTCATAAGGACATTATCACAGAAATAGACGGTTTGCTTCGCACTGAAGAAGGGCGGCGGCTTCTGTCGCAAAAACTACATTCTTTTTCAGGAATTATTACATATAACACCGACCATGACGGGTATGCGGAGTCAACGACTGTTTACAGGGAGGGGACGCTTCAGGAAGTTACGTTTGACTTTAGGAGGAGCGGCAGCGCCGATCTGCGGATTTCCTTCGGAGACGGCGGTTTTCCCCTGTCGGCTGAACGCCGGATTGCCGGAGATTCGTATGCGCGTGTCCGCTGGGAACGGTATCCTGCAGTTCTTGAGGTTAATCTTGCCGCTGAGACTTTTTTATTCCGGCCTGCTGAGTTTCAATTTGCTCCTGTGACGCTCATTGAGCTTGGCGGCAGCAATAATTATGCGGGTCTTGCATACCCTGTCCTGCAGTATCAAAACACAGAGCTTACGCGCAGAACGCTTGTTTCGTTTTGCTCAAGTCTTCGCCGCCCCAGCGTAGAATTTTACGGCGCTGTTGAGGAAATCTTTCTTGAGCGGGGAATTCCACGGCAGGCAGTTGAGACATTGAACGGAAAACGTGTTTCAGTTACAGATTTTGCAAACGGAGCGCCGGTGATTCAACGGCTTGATCTGGATTTGGACGGTAGAATGGAAACAATACGCCGTTTTCGCCGACCCGGTCCTGATTTTTCTGAGTTCCTTGATTACCGCAGCCTGATTTCTTCTTCCGAAAGCGACTGGACAGGTGATGGATTATACAAAACCGGCGAGGTGTATCTGCAGGATGGTTCTGTTGTTTATTCATGGGATATGGAAGGCGGCGGTATAATGGACCATTCTGAAACAAAAAACGGAAATGACAGATGAAAACACGGTTATTTTTCCCCGCTGTGGCGGTGTTATTGTTTTTTTCGTGTACAGGCCTTGAAACCGATAAATCCGAGGCTCTGAACAAGACTGCAAGTACAATCAGGCTTGAAGATATAAGAAAGCAGCTTCAGGAGAATCCGGTTTATGCTCTTCATCTGGCCGGAATGTACAGGGAAATTTATCACGTTACGCCAAACGAAGAAAATGAAGATTGGCGGATATTGACACAATATGAAAATGAAGCGATTGAAGTTCTTCGTTCTTTCAAGGAAAAAGCAGTTGAAGAAGAACGCTGGGATGATGCGGCTTCATTTGACAGATCCCTTGCCGCTCTTGGAATTGAAGTTGAAAATCCGGGACTTGAGCCATCATTTATTCTTGCGGACGCAAAAAAAAGATTGGCCGACGGCGATATTTTGGGCGCATTCCTTAAAGCGGTTAAATATCAGGAAATTACGCCGATGGATTTTGATACGGCGTATTTGTTTCTTGAAAAAGCTGTAAATGTAAAACAGCGCAGGGCGGCGGCTTTTTTCCTTGCAGCAGCCGAAGCCGCAAAGGGCGCAATCCCCGGTGATCTGCGTGAATACGCCCAGGGCCGTGATAATGTTTCCGACATGATCAAGGGAGTTGCCACTGTTTTGATTGATAAGGGAATGAGAGTTGAAAGGGGAAGGGCTATGCCCGACAGGGTATTAGGTTCTGCTTTTTTTGTTGACGCATCCGGTCTGTTGATCACAAACTACCATGTCATAGCCAGCGAGGTCGATCCGAAATATAAGGGCTATTCACGAATGTATATCCGCATGGGAGATGCTTCAAGCCCGCGTTACCCTGCACGCGTTATCGGCTGGGACAAGGCGCTTGATCTCGCTTTGATTAAGACGGAGTACGAAACCGAATATGTTTTTTCACTGGCAGACCGCATAATTCCCCAGGTAGGAGACACGATTATTGCGATTGGGTCGCCTGTCGGACTAGAAAAAACCGTAACGCAGGGAATAGTGTCTTCACTAAGCAGGCGTTTTTTACAAATAGGAAATGTAATCCAGATTGACGCTGCGGTGAATGTCGGTAACTCGGGAGGGCCTGTTGTTGATAGCTATGGGCGGCTTGTGGGGATCGTTTACGCCGGCGCACCGCAGTTTCAGGGGCTGAACTTTGCAGTTCCGGCTGAACGTCTTGCTTCAGCACTTCCGGCGATGATAAAAGGCGGAAAGGCACAGCGATCATGGCTTGGTTTTGTTTTAAGCGAAACATTTTCAGGCGCCGAGATAATTTATGTTGCACCGGGAACACCCGCCAGACAGCATCAGGTAAGTGAAGGTTCATTTATCAAAACAATCAATGGTACTACGATTACCGCTCCTCAGGGCGGGTTAATTCCCTCGCTGCAGGACTATATTTTTCAGTTTAACCCGGGAGAGCTTGTGGCCGTTGAAACAGCCGATGAAGACGGAAATGTAAAAAAACAGGTCATGATGACTGTTCCCCGTCCCGACATACCGCTTGCGGAAGCTTTGAAGGCGGATAAACGTGAAAGAATAGCCGCTCCGTTGTTCGGCATGATCCTTACTCCGGTACAAGGCAGTTTTTTTTCATCTAACTTTATGGTTAAAAAAGTAGTTCGCGGTTCAATAGCGGATGAAGCCGGTATTTCCGAGCAGGACCCGGTATCAATCAATCGTTTGCGTATAATGGAAAATAATGAAATGGTTGTGCTGGAGATTTCAGTGAAAAAACGCCGTATGGGTTATCTTGAAGCAATAATGCGGTTGGCGGCATTTCTAGATTTGCCTGATACATTGTAATTAACACTAATGCGCGGGAAACTTCGTTGCAAAATGCACGGGAAACTTCGTTGCAAAATGCGCGTAATAATTAATCAGGCAGCCGTTAATCAGTATCTGCCTTTCAGAATCGGTAAGTTCCCCCAAAGAAACCTTGATTTCCGTAATTGTATCGCCTAACACGAAGCCCGTAATTGTTTCCTTTTTTTGCAGCAATGCATCTTTGAGTCCGGGAAAGAAAATGTAGCTGCCGGTACTGATTACTTTTTCATCGGTAATAATGAAAGGCAAAATGCCCCAGTTGATAAGGTTCGAACGGTAACGTTTTGTGGCGTATTCCAGCGCAAAATTTGCCGACGCGCCCAGTACCCGCTGGCAGGATGCTGCCTGTTCGCGTGCGGAACCGTCTCCGGGCTTGCGGGCAAAGATTGCGCTGCCGAGGGAAAAATCTGAAAGCTCCAATTTTTCGCAGCCGGGTATCTTTCTTATAGTGTTAAGCAGTCCGGGCATTTCTTCATCCGCCTTTCCGTCATGGCGCAATTGTTCGAGCGTCTGCACGTTTTTTGCCCGCTCTACATACCCAGGGTCCTTGCGGCTTAGAGTGAATTCTGCCAGCTTTAACGGATTTGAACGGTAAGACGAAGTTTCACCCGACGGAATAAGTTCGTCGGTGGTGGTAACAGGGTCGGTGATGAAACTGACCACCTTCAATAGGAGGTTTTCCGGCAGCGCTGGCATTTTCGGCCAGTCTTTGATGTTGGGGCCAAAGACGAGTTTAGTTTCAGATAACGGAGCGCCTGTGCCATTGTAGACCCGTTTGTCGTAAATGCTCCTGTCAAAGACAAACCTGTATTTGCCGAAAGGAATATCAATGTCCGTTGCGGATGTAATCCTGCCGCCGTTTGCCGCGGTTGCGGCAATTGAGCGGGCATCCATCAAGGCTACGGAGGCAATCTGTCCGTCTGTGGGCTTTGAGCCTTCGCGGTTTGGGAAATTGCTGGTAACGTGGCGGATGGAAAGTTCGCCGTTTGCCGGTGTGTCCCCAGCGCCGAAGCATGGGCCGCAGAAGGCTTCCCGTACAAGGACGCCTGATTTCATTAATGTTTCAACGGCGCCGTTTTTTACCAGTTCAAGATAAACAGGCTGGCTCTCCGGGTACACGCTCATGGAAAAATTACTGTTACCAATGGATGCGCCCTTCATTATATCAACCGCCGCCATGATGTTGCTGAAAATCCCGCCTGAACAGCCGGCGATAACCGCCTGATCCGCCCACACCCCGCCGTCATGGTATTTCAACCCAAGGTTGAGGCTTGTATCCCTTACGCCAAGCGCTTTCAGCCCGTCTTCTTCGTTTTTTGCGCGGGAAACTTCGTTACAAAATGCCAAAATGTCTTTTGCGTTTTGCTGTAATTCTTTAATCGTGTACACATTGCTTGGGTGGAAGGGCAGAGCGATGCACGGTTCAATTTTTGAAAGACAAATGCTGATAAATCCGTCATAGTAAGCGGCATCTGCGGGTTTAAGTTCCCTGTATTCGCTGCCTCGTCCGTGCTCATCTAAATATGTTTTAACCTGATCATCTGTTTTCCAGATTGAGGACCAGCAGGTAGTCTCAGTGGTCATTACGTCTATGCCGTTACGGAAATCAACGGATAGTTTTGCAACACCATCACCCGTGAATTCCATCACCTTATTTTTCACATAACCGTTGCTGAACACTGCCTTAATGATCGCAAGCGCCACATCCTGCGGACCGACACCTTTTGCGGGTTCGCCCGAAAGAAAAATCCCCACTACCTCAGGATTCGCCATATCGTAGGTTCTGCCCACAAGCTGCTTCGCAAGTTCGCCGCCCCCTTCGCCCACCGCCATAGTTCCCAACGCACCGTAACGGGTGTGGCTGTCAGAGCCGAGGATCATCTTCCCGCAGCCAGCCATCATTTCGCGGTTGTAGCTGTGGATCACGGCAAGATGAGGCGGCACATAAATACCGCCGTATTTGCGCGCCGCGGACAGGGCGAACACATGATCATCCTGATTGATTGTTCCCCCCACCGCGCACAGGCTGTTGTGGCAGTTTGTCAGCACATACGGCACAGGGAATCTTTCCATGCCGCTGGCGCGGGCAGTTTGAATTATCCCCACATAAGTAATGTCGTGTGAGGTAAGAGAATCGAATTTCAAGGTCAGATTGCGCGGGAAACTTCGTTGCAAAATACGTTCATCTTTACTTGTGTTATGAGCTGATAAAATCCCATGGGAAATAGTTCCCTTTCGCGCCTGCTCTTTGGAAACGGATATGCCCCGCTGTTTCAATTTTGCTGACGTCTCCGCATCATCGCGGATAATTTCAGAGCCGTTTATAAGATATGCCCCGCTGTTAAAAAGTTCGATCATGAGTTGTATTATTGATTATGTTTTTTGGAATGTCAAATGCACTGCTATAATCAATTTTCATTTCTGCATAGAATTTCTGCATGACAAAAAAAGCGGGTTTTCTTGTCTTTCGATCTGCATCAATCAGCCCCTTGCGGTTGAAGCCTTCCTGATACCGGTTAAACCTCCGTGGGCAGCGGAAATCGTAGAGTATCCAGGGGGTTGTACCGGCGACATAGGGGCATTTTTTTAAAGTTTCTACCTGTTGTTCATACAGCCGTTTTTGCTTGTCTTCCGTCCAGAGATCGTCCACGCTTCCTCGCTGCCCCAGCCTGGCATCGCCGCCGAATTCGCATATAAGAACCGGCTTTCCCGGACTGGAATTGGCAAAAAGCTTTGGCAGTTTTTCAAAATCAGGATCATACCAGCCGTAATATTCGTTGATGCCAATCACGTCAAGGAAATCAGCCAGGCGGTCGCTGATTTGTAGTTTTTCCTGATTGACAAGGCACGCCGCCGACACCAGCCGGGAATCATCAATGGCTTTTGCCTTTTGAGCCAGCTTCGACATAAAGGCAAGCCTTGGGTCAGTGTCGGCGTTTTCGTTTCCGATTGACCAGATGATGACGCTTGCGCGGTTTCGATCCCGCATTATAAGTTCGCATAACTGATTTTCAGCGTCCGCATAGGTACGGGGATTGTCAAAAACGACAGCCCAATAAACGGGAACTTCTTCCCACAGCAAAACTCCCTCTTCATCGGCAATCCGGGCAAAACGCGCGTCATGGGGATAGTGGGCGAGCCGCAGATATATGCCGTTCATCTCTTTCAGGTCGCGGATGGTTTGCCGTATGATTTCATCGTTGGTTGTTTTTCCCAGAGCGAAATGATCTTCGTGAACGCAGATGCCGCGCAAGAATATTTTTTTACCGTTAAGTAATATTTCCTGTCCTTTTGTTTTTATTTCCCGAAAACCAATGCTGTCTTGCACGCGGTCACGTACGCTGTCAACAGCGCCGCCTGGGTCAAGAGTAATGGAGACATCATAGAGCCGCGGGTTTTCCGGACTCCACAATTCAGGCCGGGCTGAAATTTTCGCCTCTCCCTTTCCGTTTTGGACGGTGATTTCCTGTTTTATGCCCAAACCCTGAATTTCGAGTAACGCCTTGCCGTTGACAGGCGCGTTTGCGGTAATGTCCGCAAGTATTGTTGAAAAAGTCCCGTCCGGCGCAAGGCGCACAAACCAGTCTTTGATAAATATTTGCGGAAGACGGACAAGGTAGACGTCACGGTAAATGCCGCCGTAGTTAAACCAGTCGGTATTGTCCATGGGAAGGCGGAAAGGGCTTCTGCGGGCATCGGCTGTTACCACGATTCGATTATCAGGCAGAACTGCATCGCTGATGTCGGCGTTAAAAGGAGTGGACGCGCCGTCATGCGTGCCGATGATTTTTCCATTCAGGAAAACAGTAGTTCTGTAGGCGGCACCTTCAAAACGCAACAGAAGCCGCTCGCCCTTTGTTTTTGGAATGTATCGAAAAGTTCTTGTGTAGACGCCGTGTCCTTCAAAATAATACAGTTCCGGTTTTTCCAAATTCCATGGCGCCGGAACGGTGAGCCGCTCCCATGCTTCCCAGTCATAATCGACGGGAAGTTCGTTTCCGTTTGCGTCAAATCGGTAATCTTTGAACCAGTGTGACCGTCGGCAGGTATCGTAAAGATCAGGGGCGAAGTTCCATTTGCCGTTCAGGGACTCCGTTTCCCTGCCCATAATGTTGATAAGCCCTGAAACATCCAGCCGGGTTTGCAGATATTCAGCCTCATAATCCGCATCGTGTATACCCGCCAAAAAGTTGTCTGCCTTTTCCATTGCCGGCTGCACCTTATCTTTTGAATCTCGCCGATTCTACAGTTGCACCGTCCCGCAGCATACTGAACCAGAGTTCCTTATCTGTTTTTTCGCGTAACACCTTGTAGAAGGCGGCGATGTCGGCAACTTTTTCGCCATTTATTCCCGTGATCCTGTCGCTTTGTCTGAGACCGGCAATATCAGCCGGAGTTCCGGGGATAACCTGCGTTACGACAAGTCCCTTTGCGTCTTTATCAAGCTGAAGAGTTTCCCTGAGCTGATCGGTCAGCGGGACTACGGTTACGCCCGGCCAGAGTTTTTTATTGTCAGACGCTACCTGATCAGTACGCGCCTCAATGCGCACCTGCATTTCCATGGATTTCCCGTCTCTTACAATGCTGAATTTGGCAAGATCGCCCGGCCTCAGATCCCCGACCAGCAGTTGGAGCTGATTGACGCCTCTTGTCTCCCTGCCGTTCACATGGGTGATAAAGTCTCCGGGTTTTATCCCGCCCTTGTCAGCCGGGGAACCTTGGAAAACCTGTGCGGCCAAAGCGCCGCGTTTTCCCTCAAGGTTAAGTCCGGAGATGATTTCTCTGTTGGCTTCCATTAATGAAACGCCGAGCCAGCCGTAACTGATTGAGCCTGTTGTGATAAATTCATCTATGGAACGTTTGGCGTTGTTGATGGGAATGGCAAAACCAAGTCCCACGCTGCCGCCGCCTGAATTGTTACTCGCAATCCATGTGTTTATGCCGACTATCTCTCCCCGGATATTGACAAGGGGGCCGCCTGAGTTTCCCTGATTTATCGGAGCGTCCGTCTGTATAAAGTCATTGATATTGCCGCCGGGGCCGCCTGTACGCCCCACAGCGCTCACGATACCCAGCGTTACCGAAAATGAAAATTGTTCTCCCAGCGGGTTGCCCATCGCGATTGCCCATTCTCCGACTGCCACTTTGTCGGAATCTCCCAAAACCGCCAGCGGATAAACATCGCTGGTTTTGAAGGAAACCATCGCAAGGTCTTTACGTTCATCTTTTCCTACCAGCTCCGCAGCATATTCATTGCCGTCCCTTGTGGCAACCCTGATCTCTGTTGCCCTGTCTACCACATGGTTGTTGGTGAGCGCGTAATAAGTGCCGTCTTTGTACCGGACAATGATCCCCGAACCAAGACCCTGAGAACGGTATTCACGTTCCTGATTAGGTGTGCGCTCACGATCCCTCGGCCCGAAGAAAAAATCCCACGGAATTCCGGGAATGTTGGGCAGTTGCTGCCTGCTGACCGAAACTGTTTTTAATTCCACCACGGAGGGAAGCACTTTTTCCGACACCGAGCGGAATACGGTTTGCAGCCCTTCCGCAACAGCGAGAGCGTCCTCCGGGATTATTACCGGGGTAACCTGTGCATTGGCGCGCACCTTGGGAGCGGAACAGGAAAATGATAAAAAGGCCATAGAAAAACCGAAAATGGCTCCGATAAGGACCAGATTAAAAATGAAAAGGTTTTTTGATGAAAGTTTTTGAATAATTTTCATGATAGCTCCTGATATTGGAATTTCTAACTCTATTCTAATATATTTACAGGTACCCTGTATAGTTACAGAAAAATAAACTGTTCCAGAGGCTCGGTGAGAATCTCAGTTTTGTCGTTGAAAATGGCTACAGTGTGTTCCCAATGGGCGGATATTTTTTCATCGGCGGTTACTATCGTCCATTCATCGTCAAGAATTTCCACATCGGCCCCTCCCATATTGATCATTGGTTCAATCGCGAATACCATGCCGTTTTTCAATTTGGGATTGGAGCCGTGGGGATAATTCGGAACATGAGGGTCTTCATGCAGTTCAAACCCGACTCCGTGGCCGCAGAAGTCTTCCACTATTCCGTATCCGTTTGCTTTTGCATGCCCTTCAACAGCGCGGGAGATCTGCAGCAGCCTGTCTCCTGCCTTTACCGCTTCAATCCCCTTGTACAGACATTCCATGGTAACAGTGTTCAGTTTCCGCACATCGCCGCTTACCCTGCCTGCTTCGATACTGACAGCCTGATCGCTAATGAACCCGTCAAGATTTATGCCGCAGTCAAGAGAGACCAAATCACCTTCACGGATGCGCCTTTTTGACGGGATGCCGTGGATCACTTCTTCGTTGATTGAAATACATATTGCCGCGGGATATGGTTTTTTTTTCGGACAGTAACCAAGGAAAACGGGTTTCCCTCCCGCCTTTTTAATCCAGTCCCTTACCCAAAAATCAATGTCGATGGTTTGTACGCCGGGTTTTACCTGCGGGATAAGTTCGCGGTACATGGCGGAAAGTACCTTGCATGATTTTCTGATGCCGTCAATCTGTTTTTCATTTTTCAACCGAATCATGTTAAGCCCTTAATTTCTCCATCGTATCCGCTATTGAACGCACGAAACGCATCTCATCCCGCGCGGGAAAGCCAAGCCCAATCATTGCTTCCATGCAGTCGATCCATGTTTCTTCGTCAACCTGTGATTTCAATCTGTGCCAGACGATGGTTTTCAGGAAATTTTCTATTTCAGGTGTGAAGAGATTAAAATGCGGCGTTTGCCTCTCTTCAGCTAATATCCTTGTCAGCAGTTTGAACGCTTCGAATGACGATGCGCGTTTGTCCAGTTCTTCGGCGAGGATAAACAGGCAGTCCAGCCAGTCTTCGCGATCCATGTATTTTTCCATGCAGAAATGAAGGCCGCCATTTTTTCGCCAGATGGCAATAGCCTGCTCTTCTTCAAGGTGGAGCAGTTCAAAAAATACGAGCTTTGCCTGACAGGACGGATCATCCTGTTCGTTAAGCCATGTGCGGTAGTTAAAGCCGGCTTTTTTGACAAAGCGATTGTACGCCCTGTTATACTCAAAACGGCGTTCAGGGCTGGAAAGCACTTCGTACGCGCTGATGAGTTTCCGCATCGCCTCCGCAGCCGTGTGACCTGCGATGTCCGGGTGGAGCTGTTTGGCTTTTTGGCGGAACGCTTTTTTTATTTCACCGGCTGAAGCTCCGTGCTTTACGCCGAGCAGCTCATAGTGATTTTTGAATATTGCCTCATGCGCCAATTTGTTTTCCCAGGGCTTCGGCATGGGGAGGATTAAACAAAAAATCGCTCCAGTTGATCATCATTCCTTCTTTTTCCATCGCCTTCATTAAATTGGCAAGGGCGCGGCTGCTGAACAGCCCGGTTTTTTTTATAAACGCCGCGCTCTTTTTTCCCGAAAGCGAACTTCCGGCGGCAAGCAATTTTGCAACCTGCGCGGGAATCTTTCCAGAAAAAAATGAAATCGGCTCCGTCGCAACCGCCACATATTCATAGCCGGGAAGTTTAAATCCGTCTTCTGTCCAACCGTTGATAACGTCAACGCGATGCCCCATTGATTCCATTCCCTTCGCCAGTGAGCGGACATAATCGGGAGGTTCTTTCCTTGCCGCTGGCGCTGATACAACCGCTATTCTCATACATTTCCCCTAAGCATGTTTATAAATTTGATCAATGTCGTGTTCTTTCACCAGCAACACCGAGCATTTTGCGTTTGCCATAATTTCGCGGTACGAATGTCCCATAATATCCCGCGTGCTTCTGTTTTTTTCCCATCCGCCAAGCAGAATCATGTCGGCATTGTGTTCATCGGCTACATTGAGGATTTCGGTGCATATTGCGCCCTTGCGAAGTATCCGTTCTACTTTGACGCCCTTTGCGCGCGCCAGTTCTTCAACGAAGGAAAGATAACGCTCGCCGTTGGCTTCCAGACTTTTTTCATATTCGGCGCTTTCTTCCTGAATAAAAATTTTACTTAAGGTTAGCTGTTTGATTGTCGCTGTATCTACAACATAGACGGCGCATAATTTGCAATGGTACAGCTTGGCAAGGACAATGCCGTATTTGGCTGCCAGGATAGATGCGTCCGCCCCTGTAACTGCTATTACAATATTAGAGATGAGAGATTTCATTTCGCCGGGCTTGAAACTCCTTTCTTTTTTAGAAGCTTGCTGGTAAAGAAGGAGTCTCTTTCCCGTTCTTCCAGCTCCGACTCAATATATGTTTTTGTGTCGTTGGCGGTGGGGATGACCAGCTTTTCCAGCGCGTTTACCCGCCGCTGGGTCCGCCGTACTTCCCGCGCCAGCCGCCAGGCTATAGTCCTGATTGCCGCCAATTCGGTACATATCCTGAGTAACTCGAAGAATTCTAACACGGTTTCATCACATTCTGCAAATGAATTTACGGGGGAATACTTGAGTTCCGCCTCAGGAATCCTGATTTCCAGCCCGGGCAGCTTCATGCCGGCGGCAATTATCTGTTTTTCCCTCATTTCAAAACGGTACGAGACATTTTGCGCCAGCCTTTGAGCTTTCTCCCTTCCCACTACCACCAGCATCCGTTTCAGGCAGGGGTAGGCTTTTGCCGCGCGCGCGTCAAGATTGCGTTCAAGTATCTTTACCTGTTCCACCTTGCGCATCAATTCCGCAACCAGAATTTCCCGTTTTTGCTCCAAAAGATCGTAACCTTCTTTTGCAACGGTCAGCCTTTCCTTGACTCTGATGAGGTTGCTTTTGGTTGGGGCAATGTTCTCCCGCGCCATGCCTGATATTAGCATGGACAACGGGTAGTTTATACCCTTTTCAATACTATATAATGTAGTACAGACCCGGAGGACAAAACCATGAGTGAGATCATGAGGCCTATACAATTTTCTGAATTGATCAATTGGGCGCGGGGTGAATATAAAAACCACGGATCGGTTTTCGGCATACGAAAAGAAAAATTTTTCCGCCCGGTTTCAGGCGGCGTTGAATTATTCGGGAAAAAGATAAGCTCTCCTGTCGGCCCTGCGGCAGGTCCCGGTTCGCAGCTTGCGCAGAATATCCTGTCGGCGTATTTGGCGGGCGCCCGTTTTATAGAATTAAAAACCGTGCAGACGATGGACGGAGAAGAGCTGCGCAAAGCTATCCCGAGGCCGTGCATTAAAGCCGCCGATGAAGGCTACAATGTTGAATGGTCTACTGAACTGACAGTCTCAGGGGCGATGGAAGAATACATTAAAGCGTTGTTTCTCATTTCTTTATTCGCGGTAGAATTTGGCATTGCCGAAGCGGGGGATGTTATTTTTAACATGAGCGTCGGCTACAGCCTTGAGGGTATTAAATCGGAAAAAATTGATTCATATATCGAAGGGATGAAAAACGCGGAAAATACGGAAATCTGGAAACAGTGTTATGATCATATTGCAGCTAACATTTCATCTTTTGATCATTTTACAAAAGCAGACCTTGACGCAATTGCGCCGAATGTTTCAAACAGTATAACCCTTTCGACTCTTCACGGCTGCCCGCGCGATGAAATCGAAAGAATAGCCGCCTACCTCATCGATGAAAAAGAACTGCATACGTACGTTAAGTGTAATCCCACCCTGCTTGGTTTCAAAACCGCCCGCAACCTTCTTGACATGATGGGATACGGCTATATTTCATTCGGCGAACATCATTTTAATGAAGATTTGCAGTTTTCTGACGCGGTAAAAATGCTGCGCAGCCTGAAAACAAAAGCCGCAAAGGCCAATTTTGACTTCGGGGTAAAATTGACCAATACATTTCCGGTTGAAATAAAACGGAACGAGCTTCCGGGAAGCGAGATGTACATGTCAGGCCGCGCCCTTCTTCCACTGTCGCTTCACACGGCAAAAGAGCTGTCAGATGCCTTCCGCGGCGAACTTCCTGTTTCCTATTCAGGCGGCGCTGATTTTTTCAATCTTAAAACCATTCTTGAAACGGGTATAAGGCCGGTAACTGTTGCCACTAACATTCTGAAACCCGGCGGCTATGAAAGATTTACCCAGCTTGCGGAAATTTCGCATGGCATTGCGTATAACGGCAGGGGCATAAATGAAAAAGCGCTTAACGCCCTCTGTGAATCTATTAACGAACAGAAACGTTACCGCAAGGAATTCCGCTATGCGGGCTTGCGGAAGACTACCAGTGCTTTGCCGCTTTTTGACTGCGCAAAAGCGCCCTGCATGGACGGCGGCTGCCCGATTCATCAAAAAATACCCAATTATCTGGCTGCCGTTGCTGAAACAGACTATGAAGAGGCGTTCAGAATAATCGCCGTGGACAATACCGCCCCTTCAATCACCGGGAGTATCTGCGATCATCAGTGCCAGAATATGTGTACCCGTGTTGATTACGAAGACTCTCTGCAAATCAGAACGGCAAAATTGATTGCTTCAGATAACGCACAGGAAAAATATACTGCCGCTCTTGCAGCGGTGCAGGTTAAAACCGAAGAATCTGCGGCAGTAATCGGCGCGGGGCCTGCGGGTATCGCCGCCGCCGTATTTTTGCGAAGGAACGGAGTGCCGGTTACTGTATATGAAAAGCTAAAATTTCCGTTCGGCGCGGTGCAGGCTGTTATTCCATCATTCAGAATTTCAGATGAGGCGATAGCGCGCGATTATCAGATGGCGTTAAAGACGGGAGTTGAATTTGTTTTTAACGTCCCCGAGGAATATTCAATCGCCGAATTGCGCAGGAAGCACCGGTTTACAGTAATAGCCACAGGCGCGTGGAACGAAAGTTCTCCCATCGTTAAGCAGCAGGAAAAAATAATTGACGCTCTGCGCTTCCTTGAAGATTCAAAAAAATCAAATTGCAGCATGGAACTGGGAAAAAAGGTCGCGGTCATAGGCGGCGGGGATGTTGCGATGGATTGCGCCAGAGCCGCTAAACGCAACAGGGGAGTGGAAACAGTTACAGTTGTTTACCGCCGGACAAGAGAATTCATGCCTGCACAGCATGAAGAACAGGAGCTTGCACTCAATGACAAGGTAGTTTTCAAAGAACAGTTGTCTCCCGAAACATGGAAAAACGGTGTTCTCACCTGTGAGGTGATGAGTCCCGGCGATTACGATCATTCCGGCAGAAGGAGTTTTGAAGGCACGGGCAAAAAAATAGAATTGAATTTCGATACTGTGATCAGCGCGGTGGGCGCGAGAATCGATACCCAGCATTTTATCCGCAATCAAATTTTGCTGAAGGATAATTTGCCCGTAACAAATGAAAATCTGGAAAGTTCGGTTTCTGACGTTTACATTGGCGGCGACTGCAGAAAGGGTCCGGCTACGGTGGTAAAGGCAATTGCGGACGGCAAGACCATCGCTGCGGATATTCTGCGGAAACTGAACCTGAAAGCCGACTTTCTTTCTCCGCCGTCTCCCGCTAACCCTGATCCTGATCTTTACATGAAGAAGGGAGTAATCTCGGAAATTAAAAATGACAATGCCGAATGTTACCGGTGTCTTTCGTGTAACAACCTTTGCGAAATATGCGCCGATGTATGCCCGAACCGCGCTAATGTATCGGTTGCGGTCCCGGTATCCGGCAGGCAGCAGGCGCGTCAAATCCTGCATATTGACAGAATGTGCAATGAGTGCGGAAACTGCGCTGTCTTTTGCCCGCACAGCGGCAAACCTTACAGGGATAAACTTACGGTTTTTTGCTGCGAAGAAGATTTTCTGGACAGCGAAAATGCCGGTTTCCTTAAAACAGGAACGAATAATTACAAAATAAGGCTGGAAGACAAATCAGTTGTTGAATACCGCAAAGGCGGAAAAAACATCCCGCAGGAGTGGATTGTTTTTCTTGAAACGGTATCGGCAAAATACGAATATATTTTAACGCAGGAGGTAAGAGTATCATGATCCTGATAGGCAACGGAAACATCGTTACAAGGGACAAAACCCGTCCTTTTATCGAAAACGGAGCTGTGGTTATTGACGGAAAGCTCATCAAAGAGACAGGCGATACAAAGACGTTACGTGAAAAATACCGCGGTGCGGAATTCATTGACGCGAAAAACAGGCTTGTAATGCCCGGCCTAATTAATACACATTCGCATTATTATTCAACATTCGCCAGGGGCATGGTTCTTGATGAAAAACCAGCGACCACATTCGGCGAAATCCTTTACGGCCTGTGGTGGCGGCTGGATGAAAAGCTGACATTGGAAGATGTGTATTACAGCTGCATAAGCCCCATGATTGACCAAATCCGGTCTGGGGTTACATCGGTAATCGATCACCACGCAAGCCCCATGGCGGCGATAGGAAGCCTTTCCAAAATAGCGGACGCCGCGAAACTTTTCGGCATCCGCGTCAACCTTTGTTACGAGACATCCGACCGTGACGGTGAACAAATTGCGTGGGCGGGCATCAAAGAAAATGTTGAGTTTGCAAAACACTGCAGGGAACAAAATGATGATATGCTTACTTCACTGTTCGGTCTGCACGCTCAAATGACAGTAGGAGAAAAAACACTTAACGACTGCCTTGAAGCTGCGGGCGGAATGGGCTTTCACGTACATGCCGCGGAAGGCATAGAGGACGTGGTAGACGCAATTTCCAAATACGAAATGAGGGCAGTTGAGCGGCTGTATAATTTCGGAGTGCTTTCAAAAAAATCCATCGCCGTCCATTGTATTCACATAACGGAAGAAGAAATGGACATGCTCAAGGAAAGCGGCACCGCGGTTGTGCATAATCCGCAGTCAAACATGGGGAACGCGGTGGGCGCGTCTCCGGTTCTGTCAATGATGAAAAAAGGAATTTTGACAGGCCTTGGGACGGACGGTTACACCGCCGATATGCTGGAGTCCTACAAGACCGCCGCAATCCTTCACAAGCATGTGTCGGGGATTCCTTCCGCGGCATGGACGGAACCTCCTGAAATGCTTTTCGACAATAACAAAAAAATCATGGAACGGCTCATCAAGGGGAAGGTCGGAACTCTCGCGAAAGATCATTATGCGGATATAATCATTGTCGATTACAAAGCGCCGACTCCGCTGAACGAGGAAACTGTTAACAGCCACTTGCTTTTTGGCGTATCAGGCCGCCATGTTGACACCACAATCATAAACGGCAAGATCATCATGAAAGACCGCGTACTGTTAAATATTGACGAAGAAGGCTTGCTGGCAAAATCCAGAGAGCGCGCAAAAAAATTGTGGGAAAGGATTTAGCGGCAGCCGCTTCCTGCGGTAATTATGGAGAATACTACAATGAAGTATACGATTGTTGTTTTAATCGTCGTAACACTTTGCGCTTGTTTTTCAAGCAAGAAAAATGTACCAAATTATGCAGAACAGTTATCTACAAAAGCCTTGCCCGTCCCGGCTGAAGCTGATATGTTGGCTCCGGTAACGACAGATGAACCCAAAGTCGAAAAACCGCAGCCGTTTAGCAGGATAATAAGTAACGGTACTTATTACGATGTAACTGATTTATTCGATTTGTTCGACTACATTGGCGACACATCGTTAAAATCACTCCGCATTAATAATGGAATATTTTCCGATTTAAGCCCCCTGGCTGCGCTCACTGAATTGGAAGACTTGAGAATTGCATATACTAGGAATGTTGTTGATATATCGCCATTGAGTTCCCTTGCCAATCTGAGAAAATTGGAGCTATTCGAATTATCCCCCTCTTTTCAAGATATAACCCCGCTCTCTTCGCTAAGCAATTTGCGATACCTTCGTACATCAGGCCCATTTGATTGCAATTTTAGAGGGTTTGCTTCTTTGCCGCAGCTTGAGGTTTTGAGTATAGGTCACAGCTGTATAGATGTTTCCCATATAGCACGGTTAACAACTTTAAGGGAACTCTATCTTGAGGGTTATGGCAAAATAGTAAATATCGAGCACTTACAGAACTTAAAGAATCTAAAAGGTTTGAGTATTTACGGCGAAGAAAATGGCAATCTCGATCTTTCATGGATACCCGCTTTGCAAGAGCTTGAATATTTGCACATGCCCCGCCAAATAATAGCAGACATAAGCCCGTTAGCGCTCTTGCCGCGCTTGGTTGAAATTAATTTATATTTGGCACGCGTGGAAAACATTGAAGTACTCTTGGAAAGTAAATCGATAAAAGAAGTATCGAACTTTAGGGCACTCGATGATGGGGAACTTGAGTACAGATTAAGCTTGCAGTTTTGGGAACGCGGCATTAGCTTTTATTCTTTTGTTGGAAACTGAGATGAAAAGAATATATATGGCTGTGGTTTTGTTATTGGCTGTATCGTTGCTATCGTATGCCCAGACCGGCGATGAGGTAGTGTCGTTGCTGCATGACATTGATGAGAATCGCACAAAGTATGGAGAGAAAATTTTCTCCACAGAGGAATTCAACTTCGGCATACCCAGAGGGAGAAACTGGCTGGTTATGTGGGAGGGCAGCAGAGGGCAGAGATACCCGTTTATATATGTCGTTGATGTTGTGTCCAGGGAAATAAAGTTTCGCGAGTTTATTATTGGATCATTGAGCAAAGATAGGGTCGTGCCTCTCTCACGTTTTGAAGATCTTCCCGGACGCACTATGAACAACGGGTCTTTTCAAATAGGCGATTTTAACGGCGAAGGTTTTGATATGTGGTTGCATTTTCATCTGGGAGCCGGAGGTCCCTCTGTCGAGATTTCCGGCCATGATCCTCAGACAGGCGAGGTAATACTGTACTTCGATGAAAACTTCGATAGCGAATACGACGAGGGGCCGCCTGTCAGGTTTATAGAATACAAGGGAATGCAGGGATTTATGCTGCTTAGGGGCACCGGGCATATAGTGCCCGGAGGCCCCGGCTGGGTTCCTGATCCGACCCCCTCATGGGTCGGGAAATGGTTCTTTTACACATGGGATAAGGAACAGCGCAAATTTGTGGAGATAGAGGAAGTAAATGAAGACGGCACAGAAATAGAACGGCCTGTTCCTGATCCGGTTGTTGATGCCGACATAATTGAAACTGTTGCTGAAAGCCAAGCATCTGAAACTATAGGCAACAGTATTGCTCAAAGCAACGCCGGAACAAGCCCGATACCGCTATGGTTGCGGATTGCTATTGCGGGTGGGGTTGTAGTTGCTGGTGTTGTGGTGTTATTGTAAAGCGGAAGAAGTAACAGCAAGCGGAGAACCCGGAGTGCCATGAAATTACCAAATAGCCGTAAAAAAACATTAAGAGTCAGATTTTATCTTTGCTATTATGCTTTAAGCTTTTTAATCGCCGTAACCCTCTGCTCGTGTGTTGGTAAGAAAACAAACGGCGGGGCTTTGCCAGTCGCCAGCGAAACAGTAACATCAGAGAATGAGCCAGATATTATTGCTATTGAAAATAGTAATATAAAGCCACAACCATTCCGTAGTTTCTCAAATGGCACTTACTATCATGTAACTGACTTGTCCGACTTGCTTGCCTATATTGACGATCCGACGATAAAGTCACTTGATTTGTATGCTGGAGATTTTTCCGATTTAAGTCCATTGGCTATGCTGACGGAATTGGAGGAATTATATATACAAAGCAACATATATGTTACCGATATATCGCCATTAAAATCACTCACCAACTTGAAAAAATTGGACTTGTTTGGGCTGCCGCTGGAAAGTATAGAGCCAATTTCATCGCTTGTTAATTTAAGGCACCTTGAACTTGCCGGATATAAAGACTGCTGTTTTAAGGAACTGTTACCTTTGAAGCGGCTTGAAACGCTGAGACTGGTTAACCGCACTACTTTGGATGCTACCTATATAGCACAGTTGCAGTCGTTAACAAAACTTAGCTATACTCCCGGGGCAGGAGGGGCGGTAATAACAAATATCGAGCAATTACGAAAACTGATTAATCTTAAAGATTTGGCTGTAGTAGGCGTTGACCTCGATATTTCATGGATAACGTATTTGCAAAATCTTGAAAGCCTAGCCTTTTCTGGTTGCATAATCAATGATATAAGCCCTTTGGCAAAATTGCCGAACCTTATCGATGTTGAATTGTATCAATCGGAAGTGCGGGATATTACCCCGCTCTTGGAAAGCAAATCAATAAAAAAAATATCGGAGGCATTACTGCCTTGTTTTGGCAATGATGACGGTGCTTATGAAAGGCGGCAGACGTTTGAAACTGAATTGCAACACCGTTTTCGTGAACGCGGCATTGAATTATCTTTTTACTACCCATACAGGTAAACAGGTGCAAGATGTGGGAGTATGGAGCAGGTGAAATAATGAAAAGAATACCAAGCGTATTTTCTGCGGTAATATGGGGAATACCGCAATGAAATATATTATTGTTGTTTTAATCGTCGTAACACTTTGCGCTTGTTTTCGTTCTATAGCAAACAATGATCCTTTGCCTCCCGGTTTTAGCTCGGTTGCTCAGTCAGATTTATCGCAAACCACCTACAGTGAAAGCAAAAGTACGATACCACAACCATTCAGCAGTTTTTCAAACGGCAGTTACTGGGATGTATCTGATTTATCAGACTTGCTTGCTTTTATTGGGGATACATCGTTAAAATCGCTTAAGATTTTTAGCGGAACATTCTCTGATTTAAGCCCCTTAAAGCAGTTAACGGAATTGGAAGAGCTATATATCAGAGGAAGCACCCCTAATATTACCGATATATCATCATTAAGCTCGTTTGTTAATCTTAAAAAATTAGTGTTACACTGAGCGGAAAGACTATACTTGGATAATATCGGCCAGATTTGCAGAGCCTTTTGAACGGAGGATTTATTATGAATATAGTGAGATTTACCCTAGAGGTTGGCAAAGAGCTGACACCTGAAGAACATGCGGCAATGGCATCTCGAATGGAAGCGGCCTCAAAACGTCCTTATGTTTACGATCCCGATTGCCCTTTATTAACTCCCGTACAATTAGCAGAGTTCCGCCCGGTTAACTATGCCACCATGGAAGAACGGGCTCAAGCCATGCGGGAAGCCGGTATATTTGATCCAGAGACGGTTGAGCAGGAAACCATTTTGGAAATGGCTGGCAATTAATTGACATATCATTTTATAAAGTGAATACGTCGGTCACGCAGCAGTAGCAGTCACAAAACCCTTGACCAAATCCCCGATTTAATGTTCAATGTCCATAGCGGGGAATTAGCTCAGTTGGTAGAGCGATTGGTTCGCAATCAATAGGCCAGGGGTTCGAATCCCCTATTCTCCAATGAAGTTAAAACAATGAATCTGGAAGCATTTATTCTTGGCTGCGGAGGCATGATGCCCCTGCCAAACCGGCATTTAACATCGGTATTGCTCAGACGTGAGGGGGAGTTATTCCTCTTTGACTGCGGCGAAGGGACGCAGGTGTCGCTCAGGCGGCTTAACCTGCGCTGGAAAAAGATTTCCGTCATTTTTGTAAGCCATACCCATGCCGATCATGTTACCGGCATTCCCGGCCTCCTCATGCTAACATCGCAGGTGGACAGGGATGATCCCCTGTACATCATCGGGCCGCCGCGCATCGGTGAATATATCGAAAGCAGCCGCCGTGTGCTGGATATGTATATAAACTATGAAATCATCGTGCAGGAGATTACTTCCCCCGGTATTGTGTACAAGGGGGACGGGTTTCATGTACGGTGTTTCCCCCTGCGGCATACAAAGCCCTGTTACGGCTACACTCTTGAAGAAGACATGCGCCCGGGCGAATTTCATCCTGAAAAAGCCGAGGCTCTCAATGTTCCGATGGGAGGGCTATGGGGAAAACTGCAAAAGGGCGAAATGGTGCAATCCGCGGACGGCAGGGAAGTTCGTCCTTCCGATGTGATGGGGCCGCCGCGCATGGGCAGGAAATTTTCTTTTGTTACGGATACTCTTGCCTTTCCTGAAATCGCACCGCATGTGATCGGCTCCGATCTTTTTGTCTGTGAGGGGATGTTCGGGAAGGATTTAGCCGAAGACGCGCATGCCAAAAAGCACATGACGGTCGAAGAAGCCGCTAAAATTGCCGCTTCCGCCGAGGGAATAAAAAAACTGGCGTTGATTCACTACAGCCCGCGTTACAACGACTACGAGCTGAAAGAACTCCTGAAAGAGGCGCAGAAGATTTTCCCGAACACGGCACTCACCCGCGACCGCGCTGTCTTCCCTATTGAATATGTGGATTAAATATGTTAACGATTGTTAAAGTCTTTAGGAGGTCGAGTTCATGAACGCTCAGGCGGCAATGATTGATGTACAGAACCTTTCCAAATGGTACGGAAATATTGAAGCGGTAACGGGCATTTCCTTTTCGGTCGGGGCGCAGCAGGTGCTGGGTTTCCTGGGACCGAACGGCGCGGGAAAAACCACCGTTATGAAAATTCTTACCGGCTTTCATTTCCCTTCAAGCGGGACTGCCCTTGTTGACGGCATTCCTGTGGATGAAGAGCCTCTCGAAATCAAAAAACGGATAGGGTACTTGCCTGAAAATGTTCCCCTCTACGGAGACCTTACCGTTGACGAGTACATGAGCTTTGCCGCCGAAGCGCGGTTTATCCCCAAAAAGGAACGCAGGGCGGCGATCGACAAAAGCCTTGAAGCCTGTGCGTTGACTTCCTACAGAGGCCGCAAAATCGAGACGCTTTCCAAGGGCTACCGTCAGCGCGCCGGTCTTGCACAGGCAATCCTTCACGATCCTCCGATTTTAATTCTTGATGAACCTACTACCGGCCTTGATCCGAATCAGATCATCGAAATACGATCGCTGATCAAGGAACTTGGCAAAAGAAAAACAGTTATCCTTTCCACCCACATTTTACAGGAAGTAGAGGCGATATGCTCTCAGGTGCTGATCATTAACGATGGGCGGATTGCCGCGCAGGGCAGCCCTGAGGAAATAGCCGGTTCAATGAAGGGCGGCGATACATGGGAATTGATTTTGTTAGGTGAAGTTGACTCCGTAAAGAACAGGCTGTCCCAGCTTGGCAGGATTTCAAATGCCGCCGTTCAAAGCGCGGGAGACGGAACGGTGAAAGTGAGTTTTTTTGTCCCGCAGGAGCAGAACGAAATTAATTCAGGCGAACGTATCTTTGACTGGGCGGTTGCGCAGGGCGTTAAAATCCTTGGAATGAACAGGAAGAAACTCAGTATCGAAGATATATTCGTAAAACTGACAAGCGATGATACCAAATCAACAGGAGCGGCATCATGAAATATCTGCCCAAGCGCGCTCTTATACTGGCGCGAAAAGAACTTTATCAGTATTTATACGCCCCTGCATTTTACGGGGCGGCGGTGTTCTTCCTTCTCTTTTGTTCAATCTGGCTGTTTTACCTCCAGCGTTTTTTTTCAGCTAACATTGCTACGCTTCGACCTTACTTTGGCGCTTTCCCCATTGTTTTCATCCTTGTCATTCCTGTCATCACCATGAAAAGCTGGGCGGAAGAAAGAAAAACCGGAACTGTGGAACTTCTGCTGACCATGCCCTTCCGCGAATGGGATTTGGTGCTGGGTAAATTTTTCGCGGCTCTTGCGGTACTGACCATGATGCTCCTTTTGACTCTGCCTGTGCCAATGACCCTCATGAGGATGGGGGATTTTGACGCGGGGACTATCTTCTGCGAATATATCGGAGCTTTTTTACTGGGCGCTTCTGCAACATCTCTGGGGCTGCTGTTATCGTCTCTTTCAAAAAATCAGGCTGGCAGCTTTCTCGGCAGCGCGGTGGTTTTAATGGCGGTAATGCTTATAAGCCAGTTCACATTTTCGCTTAACCTTCCTCGATGGCTTGCGCAGGGGATCAACTTTTTCTCCCTCGCTTTTCATTTTGAAAGTTTCGCAAAGGGGCTGATTGATTCAAGAGACCTTGCCTTCTTTCTGTTAAGTACGGCGTTGTTTTTGTTCATCAATACGCGGGTTATCCTTTTCAGGAAATGGAATTAGGGGGCATCATGACTAAAAGACAAACAACAATTATAACCGCGTTATCAATAGCCGCTTTTGTCCTTGCCCTGATGGTTAGTGGGCGTCTATGGTTCCGTTTTGATCTGACCAGAAACAAAGCCTATACCATCTCGAAAGTTTCGCGTAACATTCACTTTGAGATACCGGATCACGTCAATATCACCTATTATATTTCCGATAGACTGAAAAACATCCATCCATCTCCGGGGGAAATAGAAGATACCTTGAGGGAATACGCCGCTTATTCAAGGGGAAAAATTCGCGTAACAGTCCGTGATCCTGTAAAGGCGGGGCTTGTGCAGACGATTGAAGAACTTGGGCTTCAGCCAAGGCAGTTTCAGACAGTGGAACAGGATCAGGCAAGCCTTGCTACCGTGTTTTCCGGCATTGTCATTGAATATCTTGATAAAATGGAACTGCTCCCCTGGATTATTACCACGGATACTCTTGAGTACGATCTTACTTCAAGGATTCGTTCTTTGGTACGGGATACCGAGCGCCGCATCGGAGTGATCATAGGCGACAGTTTCAGGGGATGGAGGGAGGATTTCAGCTATCTGGGCGGTACTCTTGCCGCGGGTGGTTACCGGGTGCGCCTGATCCACGGCGGCGAGGAAATTCCTGAATCGCTTTCGGCAGTCTTTGTCTTAGGCGGCGTTGAAGACCTCGATCACTGGGCGCTCTACCGGATTGATTCATTTATCCGGCAGGGAGGAAAAGTTCTTTTTGCGGTTAAAGGCGTTTTTGTTGACACGGTAAACGCCACAATTGAGGCAAGGCATCAGGAGGATCAGGGTCTTCTTGAAATGATAGCTTCCTACGGTGTTACCATTCGTCCTGAACTTGCGCTTGATCGCAATGCCCTTTCCCTTCAATACCAGACAAGAACGCCGACAGGCGTTCAGTACCGGATTATCCGTTATCCGCTATGGATCGGCATTCTGCCCGGCAACGCAAATTCTCAGCATCCCATAGGCGCCCGTTTTCAGGGCCTCGACCTTTTCTGGTCAAGCCCGCTGGAATTGCACACGGGCGGGCAGATTGAAGCTGTGCCTCTTTTTACCAGCACGGCGGAAGCCTGGTTAATGATTGATAGTTTTCACACAAGTCCTGAGGTCTCTTATCTGCTGGAAAGGGACGCTTTGCAGACACGCGGGACTAAGATTCTCGGCGCGGCTGTAAGCGGCACCTTCAACAGTTTTTTCTACGGAGCGCCTAAGCCGGTCAGAGAGGGTGTTGAAGAAGAACTGCCGGATATGCCCCGGCAGGCGCGCCCTTCGCGGATTATTGTCGTGGGAGATACTGACTTTGCCACCGATTTAATTAACATTACGGGCGGAAGCCACAATATGGATTTTCTACTGAGGGCTGCGGACTGGCTTGTAAGCGATGATGACATTATCGGAATACGGAACAGGCAGCCGCAGGCAGGCCGCCTTGACGGGATAATTGATCCGGACAAACGCGCGGCGGCTATCTTGTTTTCTCAGGTTGTCAATGTGGGGCTGATACCGCTTCTTGTTATTTTAGCCGGTCTTGCCCTTGCGTGGCAGCGTCGTCGTTTTGCAAACGACGGACGTTTTGCAAATGCGCGTTCATCGAACGCAAGTTCGCAGAACACAGACAAATCAACAAAGGAGACATCAGATGGCATATAAAAAAAAGCTTTACATTCTTTTATCGCTGGTAGCGGCGCTTGCATTGATATATACTGCGACCTTTGTCTTTGATCCCGAAGCGAAAAATTCCAGAGCTGCCTCTTTCACATGGATTGATTCCAAAACAGCAGCCAAGACCGTGAAAATTACCATAAGAGCGTTTGCTGATGAATCCTCACGAGATGTAACGGAACTCGTCAAAAAGAATGAAAAGTGGTTTGTTTCACATAACGGCACCGAGTATCCGGCGCGCCAGCAGCGTGTGGATGATTTTTTGGGAATACTTACGGCGCGCGCCGCCTGGCCGGTTCGTTCTTCGACTGCCGCTTCCCACCCGCGTCTGGGAGTTGATCAGGAAAATGCCGCATGGGTAACGCTCTCCTCGGAAAATGCAGCGCTCCTTGATCTCTTGTTCGGCTATGAAGACAACACAGGACAGGAGATTTATCTTCGCAAGTACGGGCAAAACGAAGTCCGTTCGGGAGAAAGGAGAATCAATACCTATGTTACAGGGGCGGTTGACAGTTGGTATAACCTGAAATGGATTCCCGAAAGTGAAGACGGCAAAATCGGCGTTGACAATGTTCAGCGGCTTTCTGTGTACACTCAAGGGGGGCAGCAGGTCTTCAGCCGCAAAAACAAGGCATGGGCGGTTTCAGGTTTTACCGTTGAGAAACTTGATCAGAGCAGTATAGATAATTATGTTAGAATTATTTTGACTACCGAGGGCGATGATTTTATTGACTACATTTCCGCGGATGATCCCATGTTTAATGACAGCCGCATTGTTGTGGAACTTGGAAACGGAATTGTGAAAACCATCCGCCTGAGCGAAGCCGATGATTCAAACCGGCGTTTTGCCGCTGTCGATGGTTATGTCTATACCATTGCGCCATGGGCGGTACAGAGGCTTTTCAGGCCGGCTACGGATTTTGATGCGCGATAAAGGCGCGATATTTGTCGGGATCGCTCTTAAACGCTATTATTGACGAATCCGGGTCAGCCTTTGCCCTTTGAAGGGCTTCCATCGCTTCCAGCATCAATCGCCCCGCGTTGAGAAGCCTTCCCAGCCGTGAAGAAAGCCCGATATAAAGGCCGGAGTTCGGATATTTTTCTGTTATGCGATTTTTGAATTTCTCCGACTTGGATATTCCTGTTTCAAGATCGATTCCAGGGTATATGATCGAGATTCCCCTGCTGCCGTTTTCAAAAAGCAGATCTCTTGACGTAAAGAATACAGCCGCTTCCTCCGCCAAATGTTTGAAATGCGCATCGTCCGTTTCTTCTGAGAATTCCATCTCTATCATAACCAAATCTTTTTCTGTTGAAGCGCACCGGTGCAGTTCGGAATCCAGCCTGTCTTTGGTGTACTCCGCCCAGCCGATATTGGTGCGCGGAGAATAAAGCCCCTTGGGTTCGGATTCTTCGCTTTCGGCTGCGGCGACGCTTTTGAAAGAGTCTCTTTTTTTCGCCTGTTTTTTAACAATTACCGGCTCCTCTTTTACTGGAAGCGGAATTTCTTCATCATCAATATCATCTGCCGATGCAGCCTTATCGCCAGATTTCAAAAGCAGCGACTGGAAAAGCATGGTAAAGAAAGCAAGGACAAAACCTATCAGGATCAGGAACAGGGTTTCTTTTAATATGGCGGAAAAGACCGCATAGTCAAACGCTCCCGCCACTCCCTGAATATTTACATTCCTTAGCCCCTGGATATAAAGCGGCTTGTACAGGCTCTGACCTGAAAAATAAAACCTGTTTATAAACCGGGGCGAATTATTTACCCAGGCGACAGCGTGACCTTTTTTCCTTTCAAAGGCATATTCGCCTTCCGGCCCTGAGATAATCAATGCCTCAAGGCTTTTACTGGCGGCAAGAGCATGATTCATCGTTTCTATGAAGGGGTCGTCCATGAAGCTCAATACGCCCGCGGATGAAGCAAGATCGGCAATGTATTCAAATTCCATGTCAGCGGTTATTTTGTGTTGTTCAATGCTCAAATAAAGCCTGACCGACGCCTGTATTAACGCAGCAAGATAGATAACAATACAAACAGCGGCGACAATTACGCCGATAAAAGCCGCTTTGCCGGAATTGTCCTTCTGAATCATCTTCATATTATATACGTCCCTCTTTTTCTCTGCTACAATTATCGGCGTAAATATATGCGAATAAGAGACTATTCATTGCCATCCGGCTGGTATCCGCGCGATACGGATGAAGTTTCCGGCTTTTTATCGGATTTTACGAGCCGCGGTGCTGCCCGCGCAGCCATTGCCCCCCATGCAGGCTGGTACTATTCGGGACGCACCGCTGCCAGCGCCGTAAGCGCCCTTGAGCCGCAGGCGAAAGGACTTGAACCGGATGCTCAGACCATTGCGGTTTTGGGAGGCCATTTGCCCGCCGGGTCGCCGCCTCTTTTTGCGCCGGAAGACGCGTTCAGGACGCCTTTCGGCTCCATGCCTGCCGATGGGGAAATTCGCTCCCGTTTATTCAAAGAACTTGACGGAGAAGAAGACCGCTACCGGGACAATACTGTCGAGGTTCTGCTGCCAATGGTTCATTTTTTCTTTCCAAAAGCGAAGCTACTGTGGCTCAGGCTTCCTGCCGAAATTGCCTCTTTTGAGGCGGGAAAGGCAATTGCCGAAGCTGCGAAAAAACTTAACCGTAAGATAAATATTCTGGCTTCCACCGATTTAACCCACTATGGCCGCAACTATGGTTTTTCCCCCCGCGGCGCGGGAGAGGCAGCGCTTAAATGGGTGAAGGAAGTGAACGATCCTGAGTTTCTGAACGCGGTGCAGTCAGGGGACGCGGCTCGGACGCTAAGTTGCGCAGAACGCGGCCAGTCAAGCTGCTCGCCCGGCGCGGTACTCGGCGCTATGGGTTTTGCTGAAGCAAAAGGACTGGGACGGGCAAAATTACTGGAATATGCCACCAGCGCCGATGTTCAAGGCGGCATACCCGATTCTTTTGTCGGCTATGCGGCAATGGCATTTGGCGCATAGGGAATTATGTTGATTTGAAATCTTTCAACCTCTTAACTTGATAAAAATTTTAAGTAATGTATTTAACCAGAATGGTTCCATTCTTCTTCTGGTTATTTTCAGTGATTTTATTATATGTATGCGCTGAGGGCATTTCTTTTCACAAACACCGCATTCTTTACAGTTGCTTGCGGGATATTCCATTTTAAGATCAAGTAATCCGCCGGTACTGGTACTGGATATATAATGATGAAAACCTGAAAAAAGCCCGGTAGTGTAAGATATATTGTAAGCGGTAAAACACCCCGGTATATTAACATCATGGGGACAAGGCATACAATAATTGCAGCCTGTACATGGTATTTTATATGCCGTATTAATTAGCTTCAAAACAGAATTGTATGTTTCCTCCTCTTCTGTTTTTAGCATATTTGGAACTGAATTTTTTGCGCTTTCAATGTTATCTTCTAATTGGGAAAACTCACTCATACCGGATAAAACAACGGTTGCTTCTTTTTGATTCCAAAGCCATCGTAATGCCCATGCTGCAGGTGATAATGTACCATTTGCTTTTTTAAATATATTAACAGCTTTTTTTGGCAGCCCATCCGCCAATTTTCCTCCCAGTAAAGGTTCCATGATAATAACAGAAAGACCAATATCAGCAGCCTTTTTTAATCCGGCCATTCCTGCCTGAAAATTTATATTTAAGTAATTATATTGTATCTGGCAAAACTCCCAGCGATAAATATCAAGTAATTCTAAAAAATCTTTATGTATCCCATGAAAAGAAAAACCGATATTTTTTATCTGTCCGTTTTCTTTTTTCTCATTTATCCATTTTTCAATGCCAAGTTCACAGAGCCTTTGCCATGAATTAACATTCCCAAGATTATGAATAAGATAATAGTCGATATAATCAGTTTGCAGCCGCCTTAGTTGTTCCTGAAAGAATGTTTCAAAATCATTATATGTATGGCACTTTGCATGAGGCAGTTTTGTCGCTAAAAATATTTTTTCACGCAAATTGTTTTTGGCAAGTATTGTTCCCAATACCTCTTCACTCTTACTGTAGACATAAGCAGTATCAAAATAGTTTATGCCATCATGGACAGCTTTCGCTATCAATTGCTCAGTCCGGTTAATATCAATTTGAGTTAAATTTTTTGGAAACGCATACACCCAAATCCAAGAATTGATAATTTGTTTCCCGTTTTTTTATCAATGCGATACTGCATATTTGATTATGCGGCTCCCACCGCATTTATACAAGCTGATTTTGCCTGACTTGCCGGAATTTACGCCAAGCTGCCGCTTCAAAACCTGTGTTTCATTGGCGGATTAAGAATACGCGATTGCAGAAGGGGTTCTTTTACGGATGTGAATCATTCGGGGCAAGTTCGTCAAATTCTTCCTGCCTGACCTCGGCGATTTTTTTGACGATCTGCACTCCCAGTTTCCTGCCAACAATGCCGGGACGGCAGAGGAACTTAGGCCTGCTGCCGATATTAAGCGAGTAAGGATCGCCTACCCTTGTATTGTATAAACGCACCACATCCCCTACACAAAGGGAAAGCACTTCACGAATGGGAAGACTGATTTTGCCTATTTCGGCTGTAACGTCAATGATGACAGTTTCGAGCTTGTCTTTGAGGATGGTAAGATTTTCTGATGAGCCTGCCCGGTGCGCCTGTGAAAACCAGAACTGGGTGGATAATTTGCCGATAACAGGCTCAATGGTAATGTACGGTATGCAAAAATTGATCATTCCTTCAATTTCTCCAACAGTAGTCTCAAAAGTTACAAGAACAACCATATCGGTAGGCGGCACAATCTGGGCAAATTGGGGGTTGGTGTCGATCTGCCCCATCCGCGGCCGCAGGTCTATTACCTGTGCCCATGCTTCCCGTAGATTTCTCAAGAGGCTGACTATTATTCCTTCCATGACTGACTGTTCAATGTCGGTCAGCTCATGCTGAAATTTTGTTCCGTTGCCGTTGCCTCCAAACAACCTGTCGATAACGGAAAAGGTAACAGCGGGATCGACTTCCAGAATTGCGTTGCCCTTGAGCGGGTCCATGTTGATGATTGCCAGTGTTGTGGGGGTTGGGATCGAGCGGATAAATTCCTCGTATGTTAGCTGATCTACCGAAGCTACATGCACATGAATAACCGAGCGGAGTTGAGCGGAAAGGCTGTTTGTGGAAAGGCGGGCAAATGTTTCATGTATCATGGAGATTGTTCGAATCTGTTCTTTGGAAAATTTGTCCGGACGTTTGAAATCGTATATTTTTAATTTCCGGCTGTCTATAACCGGTTTGAGGCTCTCCGGTACAGTATCCCCGGTATTGATGGCGGTCAGCAGTTGATCTATTTCTTCCTGAGACAGTACTTCTGTCATTCACTAAATTTAATTACGATAAAACGCGCAAAAAACACCTGAGAAAAAAATGAAATTATCGCAAAATACGTCCTAAACCGCAGCCACCCGCACGATTTCACTCATACTCAGGCGTTTTATTTCTTCAATCAATTCCTGCGTTTTAAGTTTTGGGTTCCGGTGTTTGAGCGCCGCCATGCCGGGCAGCAGGGTAAAAAAAATCTGCCGGTCTTCTGCGCTTAAGTTCTGAAAGTAATTGTTGTCTCCGCTTGTTTCAAGCGAGCCAGCCGCTGGCAAGGCGGCAATTTTACCACAGTATTGCTCAAGGAATTCGCCACCAGTGATCCTTGCCTTTCCAGCGGCAAAGGGAACGGGTGCGGCGTTATGTGTTTTTTTTCGACTTAAGTTTACAGGCGCGCCGCCTCCGGGAGCTGCGGTTATTTCCGCGTTCATCGCTGCTGCTTTTTCTTCAAATTTTTGACGGTAGAAACGCAGTTGGGCTGTTTCATTGCAGTTTTTGTTTTCTGAAGGCAAAAAGGGGCTGCGGTACAGAAAAGCGGAAAAGAGGCTCTCCATGGGTGAAAGACGATTCTGTTTTTTCTCAAAGAAGGGGTAGATGTAAGTTCCTCTTGCGTAGGTTCTCGCGCCGGTATACGAAAAATCCGCGCCGAAAGCTGTTATGCGCTGTGCGCCCAGATTGTGTGCAAGGGAAAGGCAGGCATAGGTAACATTGCCGCCGGATGTGTCCACTGCCGGTAATTGCCGCCACCATTGTGAAATATACACCGCGAGAGGATGGCCGCTGGAAAAAAAGTGTGCTGATGGCGAAAGAGAAGAAAGCAGTGGAGGGCTTGCAATATCCAGAAACAGTGGGACATTGCGCGTGTCGCAGCCCAAAAAATGATAATAGCTGATGTGCTGGCAGTCAATTGAAACTACTGCGTCAGGTTTTATGCCCCGGTACAGCAAGGCGGGCAGGGCAGTATCACAGCTTATGATAAAAACCTGCCGGGACTTGTATTCTGCAAGCAGAGGCATCTGTTGATCCAGCGAAGGGCCGGCTGCGGCGATCGCCGCTTCTTTGACAGGCGGGAATATTTTTTCTTTTGCGGCAGCTTTTGCTGATTTTTCCGCTGCTTTTATGTTGCGGATAATATTTGAAAACCAGCGGCTGCCAAAGTGAGCCTGTACTGAATAATCGGCGGCGATATTACCGATTGCTTCCTCAATGGCGGCGGCAGCGGCTTCGAACTTTGAAACATCCGCTTCAATTCTGGCGCGAAGGGGAATGACCTTGATGCCGCCGTGGATAGCCGGGCGGTACTGTTCAAGGATAAAAGATTTTATTTCATCAACAGATGAATCCGCCAAAAGACTGAAACGGGAATTGCTCAATAAATGCGTATAGTCCTTTGAGCGAAAAAGTCCGGCGATACCGTCAATGTTAAAATCAATGACTGTTATCTGCGCCGCTGTCAGCGCCAGCGCAGCTTCGGGAACGAAACCGCCGCCCAGACCCAGGAAAACAAGAAAGCCCGTGTCGTCTGAAATGGTAGAAACCATTCGCTGCGCTTCTTTCTCAGGGTCTACCATTGAATGAAGCGGATTAACAAGGGACGGAACAATTTTACCGGTGCGGGACTGCGAAAAAGTGTAACGATTAATTGATGCATTGCAGGCAGTAAGCCGGGAGAAAAGCTCACGGTTGCAGAGGGAAAGAGTGCGCATATTTTGTTCAAAGAAATTATCCATCATGCTTCCTCTTTCAGGATTTCCGCCAGTTCCCGATCCTGCACGTCTTTTTCACCCGGAAACAACAGCGGGGTAAGTTCGGCTTTCAGAGCCTCGGCAAAGCGGGGATCATTCAAACCTTTTAGTAATGCCTCCTTGCCTTTTTGCGCAAAATTTGTTTGCTTGTCTTTTACCATGACGACATTAAAAAAATTGCTTTTATTCGTGTTGAGGGACTTACCCTGCTCTTTCGTGCGCTCACATTTTTCAAATACTTCATGATTATCGCCTAATGAAAATATTCTTTTTGGCCAGGAAGCAAGCCTGTTCTTAAACCATGCCGCGTATATGCTTAAACTGCCGCCGTTTTGTATGAGGCCTGAGCGGACAAAAAGCCTGTTGTAAACCGGCGCAAATCTGTCAGAGGATTCAAAAAACAAACTGTCGAAGCTGTACGGTCTTGCATGGGTCTTGATGTCCCTGACCGAAAGATCAACACCCGCGAGATAAATATTGCCCGAGGTCAGAAGCAGTGCCAGTTCCACAGCAGATGCGGTTACCGTCCCTTTTTGCGTAACGATAACCGAAAGAAGGGAGAGTTCATGAAGGATGACGCTCTGCCAGAAACTGCCGTCGTTCATTATCAAAAACGGGATGGACGCACATTGGGAAGGAAGGGCGGCGCTTAAGTTTACGGCAAACCCCAAACCGCGCTCTGTATTTCTGAAAAACGGATAGATGTGTCGTAACGCCCACGCGCCGCCGTCTGTGGCGATGACCATGTCGGGCGTTATTCCCCCATGTTCAAGCGCAGTCAACGATGATGAAGCCGCAAGGATAAAACAGTCTTCCTTCATTTGCCGGATGACAGGCAGCGCTGTTTCAAGGCTGGGACCCGACCCTGCGACAATAACCGGAATATCAGTCTGTCTGTAGAGGAGAGTCTTATGAATGTTGCCCAGGTTCCTGAAAAAATTCCTGACCCATCTTTTTCCGAAGGCGGATGTTGTTCTGCGTCCTGCTTCCGCACGTTTAAGGTATTCTACGACCTGTGACAATAATGTTAAACAGGCTTCTCCGTAAAAATTAAGCGAAGGCCGCCATTCGATTATGCGTATCTTTGAAATGTCAGTTTCGGGAATTTCCCTTTCCAGAAATTCCTGTATGTTTTCGCCGCCCTTCCATGCGGGTATTCCGGTATCGGGTAGATTCTTATCGACATGAAGCGCGATGATTTTGCTGTTTTTGAATTTTTCCCGGAGAACCGGCACAAGATAGCCGCGTCCCGGCTCAATTAAAATGAAACATTCGAAGTTTACGCTTAAGTCCAGGGAGTCAATGTAGCGCGCAGCTTCAGCCTGCGGATTATAGCGGGAATGAAGTTGCGCGCCGGGAAGATTTCCCGAAAGATCAGTGTCTATACCAGCCCCAATTCCTTAAAAAGTTTTTTATAGGAATCGAAATATTCTGATTTGGCAAATTCCTCAATTTTTTCTTCGGGTAAAGATTCAAGAAGCTGATCCATGTAGGACAAAACAGTTTTAAGTTCGGCTTTCAAAGCGGACGGAATCTCGAAGCCCTTTGCGCCGCCTTTAGCGCCGCCTGCGGCGCTGACATGAGATTTCCCGGTTTCCGCCTTTACCGGAATCACAGCCTCTTCCCGTTTTTCGCCGGGAACCTCAAGCGTGTCCAGCCCTTCAACCGTTATGTCGCCTTCAAGGTCATCATCAAAAGGAACGGGGCTTTCTTCGATTTCGGCTTCAAAACCTTCCGGTATTACCTGCTCCATGTCGTCATCAGCCTGTGCCTCTTCTGTATGCTCTATCCTGACTTCTTTTTTCGTGGTAACCGTTTTCTTCCTGTCAATGTGTATCTCGTTATCCACAGGGATCGGCATATCATCCAGATCGTCGTCCATCTGTAAATCAACGGTTAAATCATCATCCGCAGCCGGCATTTCCTCATCGTCATCAAGGTTCAGATCATCAAGAGAGTCAAGGTCAAGCCCGGTCTCAGCCATTTCATCCATGGACGGTTCAATTACATTATCTGCAATGCTGTCGGCTGACAGTTCGGGTTCGTCTATCACAGCTTCGGAAAGATCAATCGACGTTGAATCAAACGCAATGTCGTGTTCTTCTTCAAGATAGGAGCTGTTTTCCGGCGGAGGGGTAAGGGGAACAGCTCCTTCGCTGCGGAGTTTTTCCAATTCGCCTGAATGAGCGGTATCGTCAGAGAGGCTGATTTCCTCGTGCTCGGTTTCAGTTATTTCAGTGTCATCAGTATCAAGTGAAACTATATCGTCATCAAGTGAAAAGTCATCTGAAAGGCTCATATCCGCAATATCCAAATCATCTTCAGCGGATTCTGTTTCCTGAACTTCGTCCATGATGTCTACAGTCCCTTGGACTGAAGTTTCTTCAACAACCGAAGTTTCTTCGACAGTTTCAGCATCAAGGTCGATCTCAAGATCATCAAGGTCGATGTGTATTAATTCATCAATGACTCCGGGTTCTTCCTCAACTATGCCCGTGCCGGCATCCGCAATGTCATCGCTGACGGCATCAGAGAAATCATCCGACATATCAATGCTTATGTCATCCAGATTTGAGGAATCAATATCAAGTTCATCAGTGTCTAAGGTTTCAACAGGCAAGTCTTCAGAAACATCCTCTTCGGATGTGTCCGATGAATCATCCATTGATAAATCGTTTTCCGGTGTTTCAGTTGCGCCGGATTCTTCAGTGAAATCAGCGGTGTTAAGGATATTGTCCAGTTCATCTCCGGTAAGAGCGATTGTTTCATCGTCTTCTTCCGAGAAGAACCCGCCGGGTTCATGTTCGTGAGGCTTTTTCTCTTCCGGTACTTCGATGGCTGCGGCGCCGCTGCGGACGATTGAAAATTCCTTTTTTATTTCAGAAAGTTCGTTTCTGATGGATGAAAGCTCTCCTGCGATTTTTAACAGAAGCTGAGTTGAAAGATCGCCCCCCTTGTTCTGGACGGCGCTTTCAAAATTCTCTGTGCTAATTGCAATATTGTTTTCAATTGACTTAACAGTCGGAACATCAAAATTATCATCGTCGAAGGCAGGGGGAGGGCTGTCTTCCAGAGACACGTCCTCTGTGGACGTATCGTCCAAGGATATATCATCCATGGCAACGTCGTCCAAGGAGTCATCCATGGACAAAGTGTCGAAATTGTCGTCTATGGACGTATCGTCCAATGTTTCAACAGCGGATGATGTATCAGAAATGCTAAGATCGTCGTCTTCAATATCAAAATTATCTTCCGGTGAGTCTTCAGGAGTATCTGCAACAACAGATGATGTGCCGGAAGTCTCAAGATCATCGCTGTCGGCAATATCAAAATCACCGTCAAGTGAATCTTCGAATGAAGATTCAACAGGCTCTTCAACTGATGATAAAGCGGTAGCATCAAGATCATCCAGACCGTCAACGGCGAAATCGTCATCAAGTGATTCTTCCGGGGCGGATGACAGGGAAACAGTGTCAAAATCGTCAACTGGTAATTCCGAGCTGCCAACGGCAAAATCATCAGCGGATATATCCAGAGATTCTTCCACCGCCGGTAAGTCAGCAGTGCTCTCAATTTCGAAATTATCTTCCTGAATCTCAATATCTTCAAATGTTGAAGAATCTTCTGCGGCGGATGCCGTATCTTCTAAATCAGGTATGGAAAAATCGTCTGTTTTTTGATCATCAGAGCTGACCGAGGACAGCACCTGGGGTTCGCTTTTTACCCATACGCCGTATTCATCAAGCTCTTCGGCGGACCCGATGTTGCTACGATCAGAGTAAATCGAAGGTTTTTTCTCTTTTGCCATGAACCGCTCCCTATTGATCAATTATCGGTACACAAAACTGCTTTCAGTAGTTCTAATCGAGATTTACGGCAGTTTACTACTTTAAATGTTAAACTATGGAGGTATAAATTGTCAATCCATAAAGAATCACCTGAAAATAACCGTAAATCGAACCATGGGGATTGTAAAGTACCTTGCCGCGGTATGGACAGCGATTTTGATTTATTCGGTTTTTTCATTTTTTGCCGGTTCAAGGGGGCTCGCGGTGTACAACCAGCTATTGTCGGAACGTGAACTACAATGGGCGAATTTGAAAGAATTGGGCAATATAAACGAGGAACTGGAAAGGGTTAAAAACAATCTTTTATACGATGACGATACCATGCTGATTCAAGCCCGGCAAATGGGTTACGGGCAGGATGACGAGCAATATGTCCGCATTGTAGGGCTGGGAAAGGCAAAAAACACGTACGTTGCGACCGGAAAAGTCTATCTTGCCAATGAACCTGATTTCTTTTCGGACAGATTCATTAAAATTACGGCATTATGCGCCGCTCTGGCTGTTTTTGCTCTGCTTTTTGCGTTTGAATTTGCGGAAACCAGAAACCGTTAGCGCTGATTACCTCATTCCATGCCTGAATTCCCGCTCCATGTCGCGTTTTATGTCTTTTTCCCGGATGCCGGCGCGTTTATCAAAGGCTTTTTTCCCCTTGCACAGCCCCAATTCTACCTTTACCTTGCTTTTTTTGAAATAAAATGACAGTGGTATGAGGGTGAAGCCCTTTTCTTCCACTTTCCGGGTGATACGTTTGATTTCATCCCGGTGGAGGAGGAGGCGTTTTCTCCGGTCGGGATCGTGATTAAAAATCGATGAAAACGGATTTTCCGCAACCCGCAGCGACCGGAGCCATACTTCGCCGTCTATGACCTCCGCCCAGGCGTCCGGGAACGATATTTTTCCATCCCGGAAGGATTTTACCTCTGTCCCCAACAGCTCTATGCCGCATTCATAGGTATCGTCTATTGAATAATCATGCCGTGCTTTGCGGTTGACCGCGATTACTTTTACGCCTTCGCCCATATCAGTCAGCCATAACAAGCCTGAATGAGACAAAGGGCGAAGTAAAATCAGGGGGCAGGGAAGCCCTTGTTTCGGGGTTTAGCGGTGAACCGCCGCGCAGGGAACGTTCAGGAGAACCGACCATTTCAGCGGTTTTACCGGAAACCTTTATGAACGGCAGGTGGGAGAACGGATCGGCGCACCATTCCCAGCCTGAGTTTCCCATGTTTTTAATTCCGGCTTTGGCGGCATATTCCCACTCAGCCTCGGTGGGAAGCCGTATTTCCCTGCCCGCCCGCTGTGTAAGCCATTGGCAGAATGCTTGGGCGGCATACCATGAAACCCCGGAAACGCCTGTTTCAATGTATTTTTCTTCATTCCCATAGTTGTCTTCTTGCCGCCATGAAGGATTTTCGTTCAGGAAGGTTTCAAAAATGCCGGGCGGGACAGAGTCGCTTATCATGAATCCCTTTACAGTAACGGTGTGGGGGTAAGGCTGCGCCTGAACCAATATACCGCCCGTTACGCCGGTAAAGGAAAGTCCGGCAAACTCAAATCGCCCTGAAAGCCGCGGTTCATTGTAAACAGCGGGAGCTGAATGTTCCCTATACCAATTTGAAGCCTTTAAGATTGCCTCTGATTCGGGGGGCAATAGGCCGGAAAGCCATAGTAGGCTGCCTTCATTCTCCGAAAGGAATGAGAGCATATCTCCGGCAGAACCAATAATAATCGCCGGAGAAGGAGAGAGGCCGCCGCTATCCAGAAGCATTTTGGCGCGGATAAGGTCGCGCAGGGCAGCCCGCGTTACGGCGAACCGCGATGCGGCGGTAAGGATTTCCGGCAGCGCAGGGTCATATCTGGCGCGGTAAGCTCCCTCTGAAAGGCTTAATGGTATCTGCCATGAAGCGGTAGGCTCTCCGCCAAAACTCCATTCCGCATAATCAGCAGCCGCCATTGTAAACACCGCCGCCGGGTCATTTGTTTTCAGGGTAAATTCTACCGGGAAACGAAGTGGGAAAAAGAGCGAGCCGAAAACACGACCGGGTACATCCAGAACAGCCTGTTCTGTTTCAAATCCGGGAAGGACGGTTTCCAGAGTGCGGCGGCCTTTGGAAACAAAGATATTGCCGGGGGAAGTACCCATGTAAACGCCATCTACCCTGAGGGCGGCTCCGGCAGGCTCGGTTTTCAAGATTATCTCCGCTCCGGGATTCCTGATGCCGGGAAGCGCCAGTACCAAAAAAAGAACGAACAGCAGTATTACCGAATACAGGGCGGCAAGATAAACACCCGGGCGGATACCCATGATGGGTTTTAGAGTTACTTGGTCTCCTGTTTCTGTTGGTTTTACCGCCGGTTTTTCGCGCATTAGGTACATTACCAAAAATGTATGCCTAAAGCAAGGTGAGCTTGTTACAAAACTCGGTTAGTTTTGTAACAAGCTCTTGAAAAAGCGGACTAAAGCCCGCTTTTTCAAATAAATCTAAGGTAGCTGTTCCAAAAACTGAAATTTTGGAACAGCCTTGAGGCGCAAAAAAAGAGCTGCCCGAAGTTGCGTTCGGACAGCTCATGCCCTTGAGGCATATCGAAATTATAGTGATTTGGGAGGGGAACTATAACTCCGACACTTTTAGTATCGGGTATAAATTGGTTTTTGTTAACTAATTCTTTTTCTGCGGTGTTTTTTATTTCAGTCGGTTTCATGGATGGCAAAATCCACCGTCATAGCGACGCGGTAGGTCTTTCCTTTGAGAATGTTCAGAGTTTTGGCGATTGTATAGTCTCCGATGCGGAATATAACTTCATGCTGGCCGGGTTCTACCGCGATTGGCTCCTGATTTTTCTGTATTAGGACATTATTCAGTAGAATTTGGGCGTTTTCCGGGGCTTCAAAGACAATCAGCGGGGTTGGATCCTGCAAATCTACCGTCAAATCGAGGACTTTTGCGCGTTCCACCAGAAAAAGGCGGCTTTCATTCCGGTAATCATCAGAGAGGACAACCAAATGATGTTCGCCTTCCTTCAAAAGATGCTGTTCTGCCAGATTTTCAATAAGAACGTCGTCTATAAGGATATTAAAAGGCCTCCCTCTGAGCTGAGGCGGGTAGCGGGGGGTCAATTTAACAGCCCCCTCATCGCTTAAAATCGGCCTGACCGTAAGCGTGAAAATCATTGATTCAAGCTCGTCATTAATCCCCTTTGCGACCGGCATCAGCCTGAAAAGGATGGGGAAGGCGGCGGGCTGAGTTATTGCCGCAGGGATTGTTACATAGGGGGTTGTCCGCAGCCCGTGAGAAGACTTAAGCGGTATCTGGTAAATTGTCTGGAGTTTCCCCGGCAGAGCTTCAAACGCGATGCGTGTGCCTTCCAAATCAGCGATCCCGGCGGCGGGCTGGCGGTTTAGGCTGGAGTACACCGCCATTACCAGAGCGCCCCGGTAAGGAAGCCATGCCTGAGGCGCTGTTATTTCAAGCTCAATGCCCCTGAAAAATCTCTGCTCTTCGCCAAGCCTTATAAGCGCCGAGCTGTTTATACCAACAGGGACAGAGCTTCCGGCAACATTATCATGAGTTACGACTACAGCGCTTTCTACAATGGTGCGGAATGATTCAGCGTACAGGTGAATAGGGAACAAGAGGCATAGTATTGTTATTTTTACGGATACCGGCATATTTCTCATCTATAAAGTAAGTATTTTATCCCGCCTGATCATGGGCGGAGCTTTCCTGCCGGATCCAATGCTCTTCCGTCCTGCCGCAGTTCAAAATGAAGATGCGGCCCGGTTGATTGGCCTGTTGATCCAACCCTCCCTATAAGATTACCGGATTTGACCTCAGATCGCAAGACCGCCTCGATACTTTGCAGATGGCCGTACAGGCTTGTCCATCTGTCTTTGTGCCTGATAATAACGTAGTTTCCGTATACCGGGTCAAAACCGGTGTCCGTTACAACCCCTTCGGCTATCGCAAAAACCTCCGTGCCTTCCGGCGCGGCAAGGTCTATGCCCCGATGCATTCCGGTATTGCCGGTTACCGGATTTTGCCTGATGCCGTACGTGCTTGTCAGACGAAAGGTTTTAAGCGGAAAACGAAAACCGGAGTTCAGGAAATATGCCCGTTCGGTAGGTGAGAAATCCGCGCCGGGGAAAAAGTGAAACGTTTCGTATTTCCCAGCAGCTTTGATATTCAGATTTACATGACCGCCGTTTACAAGCCTTGCCGCGCCCAGAAGTTTTTCAAGGTCGCTGTCTTGGTTTGACGGTATAAAGATGCCGGGGCAGGAGGGCAAAAGTAACGGCTTTCCCGCTTCAAGCGTTAACGGGTTTGTAAGCCTGTTGAGGCTTGCCAGTGCGGAATAGGGGATATTGCAGCGGGCGGCAAGGGAAAGGAGGTCATCGTTCCTGCCGGGGATGTATTGGTAGATTGTCAGGCGTTCGGCGATTGCTGTACTTTGAGGCTTCTGACCGGCAAGCCGCCTGCGGTTGTTTTGGACATCTTCTATAAACTGCTTGAAACCGGCGTCCTTGGTATTGAGGTTTACAATTACGGGAAAGTCTGAATCCTGCGCCCCGCACGGCAGGCAGAGAAACAATAAAAAAAAGGCAAGGGCTGCCCCCTTGCCCGCTCTCTTTGCCAAACTACTCTGCTGCGATTGCCTCTGTCGGGCATGAACCCACGCACGCGCCGCAATCCTGGCATTTTGCAGAATCGATCCAGCGTTTGCCGTCTTTTTCGGAAATCGCTTCCACCGGACATTCACTGTCGCAGGAACCGCAATTCACGCAAGCGTCGCTGATTTTATAAGCCATTTTCTACCTCTCTTATATATAGAATAAACTATCTGTAAGAATACCATAAAAACCGGCAATAAACAACCATGAATGTATGCCTAAATCAAGTTTCACCGTTTTGAATGGAAAGAGTTTTAATAATGTTCTTCGCGGTAAACTCTTTTATCTCATCATGGCGCGGGATTGTTGTTTCTACTCTGGTTGTCGGCTGCCTGTAAACATCATGCTTTTTTCCATGACGGACAAACACCACTCCCATCCGGTTGAGCATTTGAAGCAGTTTTGTACGCTTCATGCAATCGCCAGTTTTCGCCTATGGTATTTTGCAAGGTTTAAGCACTCAAACATATCCAGCAGCATTTCTTCAAGTTCTTCAATAGTTTCGCCTTCTGTTACATGCTGTGGAAAATCAGTGAAATATCCGATATAACCGCCTTCATCCGCTTCAAAATAGGTATAATCCAGTTCCATAATACCCAAGTTAACACACCGGATTGAAATTGGCAATCCTTGAACTCAGCCGCCCAAACTTGCCTCGCAATAAACAACCATGTCTTTTTTCAGGGCAATTTCCCCTTGCCAACCCAGCTCACAGCGTGATAAACTTCACTAACTATGCAAATTGCTGAACAAAAAACCCACTTCCCCATTGATTGCCGATTGCCGATTGCCGATTGCCGATTGCCGATTGCCGATTGCCGATTGCCGATTGCCGTAAATCCCCAATTATACTGTAAGTACGAATACAATCGTGTCAACTATACAAACTACTTAACAAAGCTTTTTTCTGA